>JAADIS010000027.1 GCA_013151215.1 Chlorobiota bacterium
GCCTCAAAATCATCAATGTTTGCCAAGATGGTTTTCAGTTCGTTCATCATATCGAAGGAGTTAGCCTTCCAGCGTTTTTTTACTGCTTTAGCATCATATTGTTGGGGCCGTTTAAAAAAGAAATCGAGCTGATCCCATAAGTCGTTTACGAAGTTTGCCCTTTCCTTAACTAGCGATATTGCATTTGCCAATTGCTCTTTTTCGACCAATATCCCGTTTTTGATAACAGTAGGCATCAGCATGTCGGCTAGTTCATCATCACTTTTATTAATCAAATACTGATGGTTGAACCATTTTGCTTTTTCCAGATCGAATTTCGAACCTGATTTCCCAACCCTCTCGATACTGAAGGCTTCAATTAGCCCGCTCATTGAAAATAACTCCCTTTCGTCACCGGGATTCCATCCAAGAAGGGCAAGCATATTGATAAAAGCCTCAGGAAAATAGCCGTCTTCGCGATAGCCTCTGGAAGTTTCCCCTGATTTCGGGTCGGTCCATTGCATAGGAAAAACCGGAAAGCCCAAGCGGTCGCCGTCACGTTTGCTCAGTTTTCCGTTTCCGTCCGGTTTCAGCAATAGGGGCAGATGGGCAAATTCAGGTTTTTCCCAACCAAAGGCATCATAAAGCAAAACGTGCAAGGGCAAAGAGGGCAGCCACTCTTCACCACGTATTACATGTGATATTTCCATAAGGTGGTCGTCAACAACATTTGCCAAGTGATATGTAGGCATTCCGTCCGATTTGAATAGGATTTTATCATCAAGGACGGAAGTATTTACCTCCACCCTTCCCCTTATCAGATCGTTCATTACAACAACTTTGTCATGCGGCATTTTAAATCTTATCACATAAGGCAATCCTTTACCAATCATGTCTTCAACCTGCTCGGGAGAAAGTTTTATCGAATTGTTCAAATGTTCCCGCTCGCGTGCGTTATAAACAAAAGTCTTTTTTTCAGTCTCGTATTCAATACGCTTGGCTTGAAGTTCCTCGCTAGTATCAAAAGCATAATAAGCGCTGCCGTTCTCAATAAGTCTTACAGCATAATCCTTGTATAAATGTTTTCTTTCGCTTTGCTTATAAGGTCCGAAACTACCGCCTTTTTCAATGCTTTCATCAAATTGGATCCCACACCATTCAAAAGCCTCGTTTATGTATTTTTCGGCCCCTTCAACAAATCGTGTTTGGTCGGTATCTTCGATGCGCAGTATCAATTTTCCGCCATTTTTCCTGGCAAAGAGATAATTGTAAAGTGCTGTACGAACACCACCTATGTGCAAGGGTCCTGTTGGGCTTGGGGCAAATCGCAGTCTTATATTTTTATTACTCATCCTAATTCGATTTTTAGGCGGCAAAGATAGGGAAAAAGAATAGCTGTTTTCAATAAGCATTAGTTCTTAACGATCAGTGCTTTTAAGTTACAACAGCCATTCACATAAAGAAAAAAGGCGTTGCTTAAAATAAGCCCCGCCTTTTCATATTGAGATTTGGGAAAATCCTATTTAATAAATCTTTTGACCACTTGCTGGTTCCCATCTGACGACAAAATGGTATAAACACCTTTTGGCAGCGAAGAGATATTTATCCGTTCACTGTTATCGGAAATTTCGGTCTCAAAAACCTTTCTTCCGGATATATCATTAATAACCAAGCTTCTGCCCCCGGCAGTTTGGTTCAGGAAATACACATTTATGTAATCGGTTGCAGGGTTTGGCCCGATGGTGAAATAGGCCGGCGACGAAGTTTCCTCAACGATAACGCTAATGCCGTCAACAAACTCCATAGTCCAGTTATCGGGATCGACCGAATAAAAATCGTAAACCGGTGTGTCGAGGGGGATAACAAACTCGTTAATATTATCAGTTTGATGTACGGTTATGGTGGTGGTGGTCCCGTCAACCAACAATAGCTTTATATCCAACAACATATCAAAAAGAGTTGTCGTATTAGTAGTTGTTGTCTGCGTACTGGTGATATGGAGCTCGCTCAAATTAGTATCATAATACCATTCGAAGCTATACCTGGGGTAACCTTGGCCATAATACCACTGGTCGAAAAACTGTGTGAAGTCCATGCCGGTAACATCCTCTGCCGTGTTTTTAAAATCCTCACCTGTGGCAGTGCTGTCGGTAAAGTTTGTCTGGAATGTTGACATAACGGCAAAAAACAAACTGTCGTCCTGTATTTCATGGCGAAGAGTATGGATTATCGATGCTCCTTTGTTGTATGTAAGCTGACCGTTGAAAATCCTCCATTCGTTACCCGGATAAATTTCATCTTCCGGGATATAAATGCTTCCGTTGGAGCCCATTGCGCTGTTCTGTTTCGACACGATAAAACTTTGCCCGGCATCCCAGCCGTTAATAAACTCCTGAATCAAATAATTCGAATAAGTTGCGAATCCTTCATTTATCCATATATCGCTCCAGGTGGCACAGGTTACGTTGTCGCCAAACCACATATGCCCCAGTTCGTGGGCAACCAGGTCGAAGCCAAAGCCACCAATAGTAGTCATTGTCTGGTGTTCCATCCCTCCGCCCAATTCAGTAAGGCAGTGACCATATTTTTCTTCACTAAAAGGATAAAGTATATATAATTCCGATAAGGTATCGATCATCTGGCCCGTGGCATCAATACCGGCTTTGTTGCCTTCCAACACTCCCGGGGCGTCGTAAATAAAATTCTGTATCAATATCGAGTCGCCGTTCATTTCCGATGGATGGGCATAAGTGTTATATTCCTGATAATCAGCTACTGCAAATGAGATCAGATAATAATCAATGGGGTAGCTTGTTTTCCACTCATATCGCGTATTACCGTCTCCGAGGTTGACAATATTAGTTAAGACGCCCTCCGACCCGGCCATGTTGTCGGAACTTGTTGTCAGGAAAATCCATGCCGAATCAGCCTTGTCTTCAAGATCCTGTTTAACGGGAAACCAATCGCTGGCCGCAAAAGGTTCCGAAAGCGTCCAAGTAACGCTGATGTTGTCATATCCGGTGTTTTCGTTTGAAATACCGCTAAAAAACCCGCCCGATGGCGGTTGTCCGTGATAAAATATTTGTGAGTTAAAGCTGTCTCCTTGCGGGACGGTCGCAACCGGGACAATAACGTTGTTGTCCTCGCGCGCAAAATTGGAGTATTTTACCCCGTTAAACAAAATACTATCAATAGTTTGATCCGGGATCAGCTCGAAGGCAAAAGTGTCCAGGGCTACAAGTGCGTCGGCATAAAATGTTACATTTCCTTCAACATAGGTGGATGCGTCCGTTACGGTAATATCCAAAAAATAAAACGTAACGTCATAATCCGATAAATATTCGCTTTGCCAGTTATAAATAGCCCGCAAAGGGTTTGATTGCCCGAAGTACTTGGCATGTGAGCATTGCAAATCATCATTGTTTATGCTGCTGTACTGCGAAAATGCAGCGGTCGAAAAAACCACTACAACAATAAATGTAAATATGTGTTTCATGTTTAATTTTTTAGTGCGTTTAATTTTACAAATATATTAGCAAATTCATTTCTATCTTTGCCGAATATTATTTCTTTACTAACATAAAGTATCTGACATAAAAAATAATTTAAGAGTTGCCTGTGAATGAGGATTTTAACATATTATTATCAAAACTAAGCCGCTTTAAGCGGAAGTATTATTTCAATAAGATGCTCCGGGGGCTGATAATCGGCAGTTTGCTAATTGTGGGCTTGTTTATCGTACTGGATGTTTTCGAGTACTTTTTTTGGACGAACACTGTTGTAAGGGCAATAAGCTTTTATTTGTTTGTTGTATTTACATTAGTTGTTATCGCAAGCCTTGTTATTAAACCCTTGTTTAAAATTTTTAAGCTGGGTGAAACTATCAGCATGGAGGAAGCGGCGATAATTATTGGGGGCCATTTTCCTGAAGTATCAGACAAGTTATTGAATGCCATTCAATTACAATCGTTGATCGAAGATATGGACAGTAATTCCGTTGGATTGATAAGTGCCGGAATCGAACAAAAGACATTAGAGCTCAAACCTTTCCCCTTTCGCAAGGCAATTAGTTTTAAAACGAACATAAAATATCTGAAATGGCTGATTAGCCCGGCTTTGCTTATTCTGATCACCTTAATTATCAGTCCGGCCTTTATAACAGATCCGGCTTATAGAATAGTAAATCACAAAACTAGTTTTAGCAAACCGCTACCATATAAATTCAAATTGCTCAACGATTCTTTAAGGGTTGTCCAGGGTGACGATTTTGTTGTAAAGGTAGCTGTTGAGGGTGACGAAATGCCCGAACAGGTTTATATTAACGAAGGCAAATACGACTTTAGGATGTTTGCCGCACCAAATAGCGAACTGGAATATAGGTTTACAAAACTCAAAAGCGATATCTACTTTAACATACTTAGCGAGGAAGTAAAGAGCGAAACCTATCATCTGCAGGTTCTTCCGCGCCCCGCCATAAGCAATTTTAAAATTCAGCTTAGCTACCCCAGGTATATCGGGGGAAAACCGGAGGTAATCGAGAACACCGGTGATTTAATCCTGCCTGAAGGCACTAAGGCACATTGGTATTTTTATACAAAAAACTCGAAGCGGCTATATTTAATTAATGATAATAGGACAGAAAAGCTCGAATCCGACAACAATCTGTTCGAGAAAAGCCTTGTCCTCAAGAAAGATTTTGATTACAAAGTGGTTTCTGAAAGCAAGGACAATATTTTTTCCGACACCCTATCCTATGGCATCTCCGTTTTGAAAGACAAAAAACCCCAGATAGAAATCACTGATGCCCAACAAGAGTTTCTCCTGAACTACCTGCTTGTTTCGGGCAGCATTTCGGATGACTACGGGTTTAGCAGATTATTGTTCAAATATAGGAAAAACAATGGCGGCAGATGGGTTGAAACAGAAATTCCCATAGATAAAAACGTTGAAAAACAGGGCTTTAACCATTCATTTAACACCAGCGACATCAAACTTATAGCAGGAGAGGCATTTGAATATTACTATGAGGTTTGGGATAACGATGCCGTTAACGGTTTCAAGAGCGCAAAAACGGCAATCATGAAATATCAAATGCCGAGCAGGGACGAATTAAACAAAAGCGTCGATAGCACTTCTAACAAAATGAAGGATAAATACGAATCTTCGCTGAGCGATTTTGAGAACATCTCAAAGGAAATAGAAAAACTCAAGGAAACGCTTTTCGAGAAGAAAAACGCCGACTGGAACGACCGCAAAAAGATAAAAGATCTATTAAGACAGGAAAAAGAACTTCGCGAAAGCATGTCGGATTTACAAGAGCTAAATGCAAAAAGAGATGAAATAAAGGAGTTCCTGAACGATAGCCCAAACCCTGAACTACAGGAAAAGCTACAAAAGCTCGATGAACAAATCGAGAAGCTCCAGGATACCGATATACTTAAAAAACTTGAGGAATTATCAAAGAACATCGACGAGCTGAGCAAAGACCAACTCGACAAGCTTTTGGACAACATGAAAGAAAACCAAGAGGAGTTTATGGATAAGCTTGAACAACAACTGGAATTTTTCAAGCAGATTGAACTTGAACAAAAACTAAGCAAAACCGCCGACGATTTGGACAAGCTTGCCAAAAAACAAGACCGGCTTAGGGAAAAGACCGCTGATAAGAAAACCGATACCGAAGACATTGAAAATGATCAAAAGTCGTTGAACGACGAATTCAAAGGAATACAAGAAGAGCTTAAAAAAGCCGACAGTCTAAACAAGTCCATGTCGAAGCCGATGGACATTGATTTGCAGGAAGAGCAGCAAGAAGAAATTGGCGAGCAGATGGAAAAGGCTGCCAGCAATATTGCTTCGGGCAAACGAAACAAGTCAGGCAAAAACCAGACTAGTGCGGCCCAGAAAATGAAGGACCTGTCAGAAGGTTTGCAAATGATGCTAAAGCAAGCCATGCAGCAGCGTGCCGGCGAGGATGCCGAACAATTGGGAAATTTGCTGGACAACCTGCTCGACATCAGTTTTGACCTGGAATCGTTGATGGCAAGAATTTCCGAAACCTCCGACAACGACCCTCAGTTCAACGAAAACAGCAAAAACCTCCGCTTTTTAAAAGAAGACTATGCCGTACTTCACGATTCGCTCCAAGCCTTGAGCAAAAGGCAGATATTTATCCGGCAGTTTGTCGTAAAGGAATCGAACAAAATCGGGAACTATATCAATAAATCCATTATGAGCGTACAGGAAAGACAGATTCCGCAAACAACAGCAAATATGCAATATGCCATGACTTCGGCCAACAATTTGGCTTTGATGCTCAACGAATCGCTCGATCAGATGAAACAGAGCATGAACTTGCCCGGAAGCAAGTCGGGAAGCGCGAAGTGCCAGCAGCCCGGTTCAGGGGATTCGCCGGGTATTCAACAAATGATAAAGATGCAGAAAAGCATCGGCAAAGGCCTAAAACAATCGGGCAAGCAAAAAGGTGAGGGGGAAAACGGCAGCAAAGGAGAAAACGGCGATGCCAAGAAGCTTGCCGAAATGGCAGCGCAACAAAGCGAGCTAAGGAGGCAAATGCAAGAGTTGATGGATCAAATTGAAGGCCAGGGAGGTAACGGAAAGGCCTTACAGAAGATTATAAATGAAATGGAAAAGCAGGAAAACGATATTGTAAATAAACGCATTAGCTCAGAAACGCTCGAACGCCAAAAAGAAATAGAGACCCGCTTGTTAAAAGCAGAAAAAGCCCTCCTGAAAAGAGAAAAGGACAAGAAGCGCGAGTCGAAGGAAGGAAAAAACATGAAAAGGGGAAACCCTAAGGCAAATTTCAAGTATAAGATGGCAGAAACTGATAATAAAAACAATATTATTAATCGTCGGCCATTAAAACTTCAAGAATCGTATAAAAAGATTTCTGATAAATATTTATACGATTTAAAGAGCTCCGAGGAGTTAAAAAATAAATAAAATTAATCGGTCGTATTTATTTGTGATACTATGACAGCAACATCCTTTATTCCGGGCAAAACCGCCATTCGACAAATTGAATATTTTGTTGACAATCTATACGAGAGCCTGTTTCTCAACGATACTTATTATGGAAATTTGTTGATTTGCTTAAGCGAACTGAACGAATTGTTGTTCAATAATTCGCAGGAAAAACCAATTGAACTAAGTTATGCTACCGATCATAAAACCTTAACCTTGATAGCAAAAGGCGTTGATGATGAGGTTTTTAATCAATTGAAAACGGATATAAACCACAATAACAACGAAATAACCATTGAACTTCTTAAATCTTTGTCCGATTCATTCGAATATAAAGACGGGCAATTACTTCTTACATTCGATATCGGCGCACTTCACAACTCAATTTATAAAGAAAGGCTGAGGTTGCTCAGCGAATATTTTATGAAGCATAAAATTAATTCCGTTGATTGATGGTTGGTCTTGTTTTAAACAATTTTGATTTACCTGACAGGATTGAGGAGAAAAGTATTAAGCGCTGGATTACGGACTGCGTACTTGCCGAAAAAAAAATCCTCGGAAATTTGAACTATGAGTTCCTGAGCGATGATGAACTGTTAAAGATAAACATCGAATATTTAGATCATAACACTTTTACCGATATCATTACTTTTAACAATTCTGAAAATTCAGACATTATTAGCGGCGAAATTTATATTAGTTACGATAGAATTATAGATAATTACCAAAAACATGATACAACTCTTGTCTCGGAAACATTAAGGGTTATAATTCATGGCGTATTGCATTTATGCTCCTATGACGATAAATCAGATAGCGACAAGGAGCTTATGCGCGAGAAAGAAAATTTTTATATAGCAAAGTTTTTTGCTTGATGTTTCACGTGAAACTAAGTTGAATGTTTGAAAAATATGACGTAATTGTTGTCGGTGCGGGACACTCGGGTTCAGAAGCCGCCGCCGCTGCCGCAAACTTGGGCAGCAAGACTTTACTGATTACAATGAACATGAACGGAATTGCGCAAATGTCGTGCAATCCCGCAATGGGAGGAATCGCCAAAGGGCAAATCGTCCGCGAGATCGATGCCCTGGGTGGCTATAGCGGTATAGTTACCGACAGGACTATGATACAGTTTCGCATGCTTAATAAATCAAAGGGGCCGGCAATGTGGAGCCCAAGGGCGCAAAGCGACAGAATGATGTTTTCAGCAGAGTGGAGAAAGGTTTTGGAGCAAACTGCAAACCTGGATTTTTGGCAAGATATGGTAATAGGCCTACTAATTGAAGACAGCACGATCAGAGGAGTTGAAACAAGCATGGGCCAGAAGATATACTCAAAATCCGTTATTCTTACAAACGGCACCTTCCTGAACGGCATAATTCATATAGGGACTAAAAACTTTAAAGGTGGCCGCATGGGCGACAACGCAAGTAAGGGCTTAACCGAACAATTAGTCGGGCTGGGCTTTGAAAGCGGGCGGATGAAAACCGGAACCCCGGTTAGGGTTGATGGAAGGACAATCGACTTTGAGCAAATGGAGGAACAGAGAGGAGACGCAAATCCCGGACACTTTTCTTTTCTTACCACAACAACACTAGATAAGCAAAGAAGCTGTTGGATAACATATACCTCCGAGAAAGTGCATGATACTTTAAAAATGGGGTTCGGGGATTCACCAATGTTCGCCGGCCGTATCGACGGAACCGGGCCGCGCTATTGCCCTTCTATAGAGGATAAAATTGAAAGATTTTCCGATAAGTCGCGCCATCAGCTATTTATTGAACCTGAAGGCTGGGATACAGTTGAATACTATGTAAACGGCTTTTCATCCTCCCTGCCCGATTATATACAGCTCAAGGCCTTGCGCAAGATAGCAGGGTTTAAAAACGCAAAGATCTTTCGTCCTGGCTATGCCATAGAATACGATTACTTCCCCCCTACCCAATTACAATATACTTTAGAGACCAAACTTATCGCAGGATTGTATCTTGCAGGTCAAATTAACGGTACAACAGGTTACGAGGAGGCGGCAGCCCAAGGCTTAATGGCCGGTATAAACGCTTCTTTGAAAATTCTAGGCAAGGAAGATTTTATATTGGGAAGATCCGAATCTTACATTGGTGTCTTGATAGACGACTTAATCACAAAAGGAGTTGACGAACCTTATAGGATGTTTACTTCAAGGGCTGAGCATCGAATTTTATTGCGACAGGATAACGCAGATGTCCGATTAACGCCAAAATCCTATGGCTTAGGATTAGCATCTCAAAAAAGAATGGACAACTTAAATAAAAAGAATTCCGAAATTTTACTTCTAGGTGAGTTCATCAAAAAGCAAAGCGTTTCCCCGGACCAAGTCAACGCCTTGCTTGAGAGATGTGGCACGAACACAATAAAACAAAAGCTTAAGCTCTCCAATATTTTATTGAGGCCACAAGTCTCGCTCGAGAAACTAATTTCCCATATTGACTTCCTCGCTTGTTTTGTGAAAGAAAACGATTTGGATCACGAAATAATCGAATCAGTTGAATTAACTATAAAATACGAACGCTATATACAAAAAGAAAAGGACTTTGCTATTAAAATCAAACAGTTGGATAATGTTGCCTTGAGCGACAATTTCAACTATGCGAAGCTACAAAGCCTTAGCACGGAAGCCCGTGAAAAATTGAGTAAAATAAAACCAAAAACACTCGGTCAGGCTTCCAGGATAAGTGGGGTTTCGCCTTCAGACATAAATGTGCTCGCTGTTTTTTTAAAAAGATAAAAATTTGTTTCACGTGAAACTATATAATTTATGATTACTATTTCAAATTGTCAAATTTGTAACAACAAGGTTTTTATACCATTGTTTTCCACGAAAGATCATTTTTTTACTGGTGAAACTTTTTCGGTTTCACAATGCGGTGAGTGCGGTTTTGTATTTACTAACCCCGTTCCCGATAAGGAGAAAATATCTGAATACTATAGAACCGACAAGTATCTTTCGCATGATACGTCGGGCAATGGATTAATGGGAAACATATATAAAATTATAAGGGGCTTGAATCTAAAAAACAAATCCAGGCTTATAAGCAAATATAAGGCAAAGGGGAGATTATTGGATATCGGCAGCGGAACAGGCGAGTTTTTAAATTATATGAAAAATAAACAATTCGAGGCAGTTGGTGTTGAGCCTGAACAAAAAGCGCGGGACTTTGCAATTAATAATTACGGCCTTGATATCAGGGATGAATCTTTCTTCAATAAATTACCAGATAAAAAATTTGACCTAATTAGCATGTGGCACGTATTAGAACATGTTTATGATATTAATACCCGACTGCAACAAATACATGAGTTGCTATATGAGGATGGCTATTTTATAAATGCCCTGCCCATGATTGATTCCCCGGACTCTAAAAAGTTCGGTAAATATTGGGCGGGTCTAGACCTCCCCCGCCATTTACATCATTTTTCAAGTATCACTTTCAGCCTGCTAGCAAAAAATAACGGTTTTTATATCATCGACAAATACCCCATGAAATTTGATGCATACTTCCTTAGCCTATTAAGTCATCAGGCCAAGAAAAATATACTGGCCCCGATCAGGGGTTTTTTAGATGGTTTTATATCTAATTCTGTCGCCTTCAAAAACAAAAATTATTCGAGCATGATTTTTGTGCTCAAAAAAGTATAAGGAAAATTCTAATGAACACGGAAAGTAAAAAGTTGGTAGTATTATTGACTAGTATAATAATTATACTTTCCGCTCTTTTTATTAATGATATCAATATTCAAAAAAAGACCAACAAAAGCATTATCCTCGACGAGTTTAATACCGGACTTTCTAAACAACTTTCTTTCCTTAATGATAAAGCAATTGAAATTTTTGATTTGTTGGATACACCAACCGAAAATTTTTGGCCATTGCTCGAAAGGGTAGAGGACGGTCAGGATTTCTACCTTTATGTGTATAAACACGACAGTTTGCTGTATTGGAACAATTCAAGCGTATATATCCCACTTATTTCAATTAAAAATCCGACGTTTTTGAGGAAGAGCTCAAATAGTTGGTACTTAGGCGTTTATAGCCAACTTGGAGATTATCGGGTTTTGCTTTTGGAACCTATAATTAGGAGTTATGAGGTTGAGAACCAGTATGTTGAAAAGTCAGTTAACCCAAAGTTCTCTTCCTGCAAAAACATAAGGATTTCGACGGTATTCGACCATACGGCAAGTAAAATTGATTTTAAGGGGCAGGAAAAATACTATTTAAGCATACATAACGAAGAAGATTTGAAAAACCCTACATCAATTGGCTTTTTCTTAATCTGTATTCTTTATGTTCTCATCGGTTTGCTTTTAATACATTTTAGCCGATATGAAATATTGCGCTTCCACAGATCGCAAATATCTCTTTTGTTCTCCTTTTTAGTTTTATTTTTAATTCGCCTAGTTGATATTCAACTAGGGTTTAGCATAAAGTATTTTCCGAATTTTTTACTCTTAGGTTTCTCATCGGATTATTTTAACATCGTCCTCGGCGACGTATTCGTATTCCTAACAATATTTTTAGTTTTAGCCATAACGGCCTATAAAGACATTCTCCTTAACGAATCAAAAACAGAATCGAAAACAGAAACAGCATCGCTACATACAATTGCCTCCTTTTCATACTTGATCTTGAACATTGCACTTTGGTTTTTAGCATCAATTCTCAAAACAGTTAAGATAACAGATGTATATTTCTTTATTGAGGACATAAACGGCCTATTCCTAACGTTTTGGATATCAATTATCGGAATACTATTTTATGCAAATATCAGGTTTATAGGTTTGTCCTTTACCAAGAACAAATCGAAATTTTTATATGCGGCAATAATTTTGGCCGTCAACCTGGCTTTTGCATTTTTGCTGTTTGGCTATAATTTCCATTTAATAACAATAAGCTTTGTATTTGTGTTATTGTCGTTTACCGTTGAATCAATTACAAAGAAACTAAAACAGTTCTACGTCCTCCACCATTTAATATATGTCATAGCAATTACGGCCGGCATTTCAATAGTGATCAATCAGCAATTAGACAAAAACAGATTGAGTGAACATATTTCCATTTCAAATTTTTTAAGCAATAACGGAGACAAGAACATAGAAAGCTTTTGGTCCGATTTTGTCAGGCAAGCCAAAAATGACGAATTAATCTCTGATTTCAAGAAAGCCCATAAGAATATAAGCCCCGATAGTATATTGGATCATATAGAGCATATATATTTTAGCGAAAAGAACCCCGGGTTCAGCTACCAAATCACATATTGTGCTAAGACTGATAATTTGAGGATAGGGGAGAGCGACGAGATAGTTAATTGCTCCGACTTTTTCGATGATCTGAAAAACAGGGCAATATCAAAACCCTTAACTGATTTTTATCTGCTCGACAACGAACCCGACAACATTTATTACCTTGGTGATTTTAAGTTGGCCGATAGTGTTTATCTTTATATCGAGATTTATTCTTATTTCATACCTGGCGGGCTGGCTTACGCCGAATTGCTGGTAGATAGGAAACCAAGCACGCCCGACTTATCAGACTATTCGTTTGCAAAGTACCAACAAAATGTATTGACGAACAAATTCGGTGATTTTGAGTATCATACAACATTGGATGCTTTTGCTGAATTTCCGGATTCAACGGTTTTCGGGTTCAACGATTTTCTCCACCTTAAAACTCATTATGGGAATAAGGACGTATTGATCGTAAGTAGGCCTATAAGCAAGCTTTCTTCCAGGATATTTTCCTTTTCATACTTCTTTATTTCTTTGGCATTCATGATTTTACTGCTCACAAGCATAGTTTACGGCAATAATTTTAATCAATTGTTCAACCTAAACCTACGTGCCAGGCTGCAAATGTTCTTCATGATCGCGCTAAGTACCATTACCATATCCACAGCCCTGATAATTTTGTATTATACCGAGAAAAACAATACCGAGAAATTACATGACGAGCTCAATGAGAAAGCACATTCGGTATTGATCGAGCTTCAGCATAAGCTTAGCGGTTACCGATCCCTTAACGAAATGGACGGGGAGGAGATAACACAGCTTTTGCAGAAATTCTCAATGGTGTTTTTTTCTGATATCAACCTCTACGATACCAAAGGCAAATTGCTCGCTACCTCACGCCCTCAGATTTTTAAGGAGGGGTTTTTGTCCGAGCTTGTCAATCCCAAGGCTTATGAGGAAATTCTAGTGGACAACCTATTGTTTTATAATTGTACCGAAAAAATAGGCAGCCTCGAATATTATTCAACTTATCTGCCCTTGCTCCTGAGCGAGAACAAAGCCGTGGGAATTATTAACCTTCCGTTTTTCGCCAGACAGACGGAGCAAAAGAAATCATTCAGGTTCTTATTGTTCACTTTTATTAACCTATTCGTTATATTGGGTATCCTGGGAACTTTTGTGGCGGTTTTTTATTCGCGCTTCCTTACCAAGCCGCTTTCTGTTTTGCAACAGAACATCTCAAACATCCGCATCGGCATGCAAAACGCTAAAATACAATGGAACAAAGATGATGAAATAGGCCAGCTTATAAGCGAATACAACAAAATGGTCGATAAGCTTGAGGCGAGTTCCGATTTATTGAAACGATCGGAAAGAGAGTTGGCGTGGAGGGAAATGGCGCGCCAGATCGCTCATGAGATAAAAAACCCCTTGACCCCGATGAAGCTGAACATTCAATACCTCATGAAATCGAAGACGGATAACGCTGAGTTATTTGAAAGAAAGTTCAAGGATATCAGCAGCAACCTAATCGAGCAAATCGAGACGCTCGACCGTGTAGCCGAAATGTTTTCGGATATGGCTAAGTCAAATACCGAGAACCATGTACCGATCGACCTTCTTTCCATCATCGGCTCAACTATCGAATTGTACGATAAATCAGGAAACGTTCAATTTGAGATTATTAAAACCGGCAAGGATGATGATTTTTTTACACGTGGGACAAAAAAGGATTTAACACAAATATTTAGTAATCTTGTAAAAAATTCCGTAGAAGCGATCGGAAACACGAACAATGGTGAAATTACCATTAATATATTATCGACACAGTCCTATATCAACGTAGAGCTGAAGGATAACGGCAAAGGTATTCCCACCAAAGTAAAATCAATGGTTTTTACGCCATATTTTACAACCCGTACAAAGGGCACGGGGCTAGGCCTTGCAATAGTCAAATCACTTATAACAGGAATGGGCGGTGATATAAAACTCGACAAATCGGATAATGAAGGAACTATATTCTTAATAAAATTCTTAAAAACAAAAATAACCGACAATGAATAAAATCGGATTTATATTTATTTTTCTTTTAGGTTTCACGGCCTGTAAGACAACCAAAAACCTTAGTGGCGATAATTTTTATAACAAGCTTTGGACTCTTGAAAAAATCAATGCGCTGAACGATGAGGAAAATGCCTTATTCAGCAATGCAGGGCTAAAATTTTCCGAGGCCGATTCCGTTTACTCAGGAAGTAACGGATGTAATATGATTAGCGGTAAATTTATTTTAACAGGCCACAAAATCAGTTTTAGCGAAGGACTCTCCACCAAAAGGTTCTGTAAAGGAATAGACGAACAAAAATTTCATGAGGTTTTACGAAACACCGAAACCATCAAGATAAACAAGGGCAAATTATATTTGGTGAACAGGGAAACCGTACTTGCAGTTTTTAAACCAAAGCAATACAATGATTAGCAATTAATTTAGAATCATTATAAATCTATTTGCAATATCTTTGTGTTTATGAAATAATTTATCAAAACCAAAAATTTATTTATGAAACCAAAGGGATTTGCTTACGGGATAAAAGTGGTATCTGGGGTATTATCACTTATATTGTTTGCTGTTGCTAATAGTTTTAGTCAAACAGTAAACTTCAACGATAGCTGGAACAAGCAAGGCATATATGTTCAAAAACAGGACAAGCGATCGCTTGTGCTGAATTTTTCCGTAAATACTTATTCGCGCCAGGTGATAGCAGTTAACGGTAAGTCGGTGGAAAAGATAAGTATGGTCGGGAGCTTACTTCAAAACAGTGAGGGAAACCCCGATTTGCCGGTCATAAGCCGTTATATCGCCATCCCGCAGGGAGCCACGGTAAAGGTGAGCATTGGCGATAAACGGACGACCTACCTAAGCAATATAGCAGTTTCCCCGGCCCCGCGAATTCCTTTCGATACTGAAAAAGGGCCGCTTCAATACAAAGAGAACAGCAAGATATATTCTACCAATGCCTATTTCCCTTCTGAACCCGTCCATCTTTCCAGCCCCATGAAAATTCGAGGACTGGATGTTGTCCTAATCAGCATAAGTCCATTCCAATACAATCCCGTTACCAATAACTTGCTCATAAACAGGGATATGCTTATTAATATAGAGTTTGAGGGCGGGAACGGTCACTTTGGCGAAGATAAGTACCGCAACCGATTTTGGGATCCTATACTATTTGATATGGTAATCAACGATGATGTAATCGATAAAAACTATGAAAGACCAAACCGCACGGAAGATACAGGCTGCGAATATTTGATAATCGTCCCCAACGATCCCGATTTTCTAGCTTGGGCTGATACCATTAAAGTATTCCGTCAACGACAAGGGATCATAACGAAGGTGGTTACTACCGATGATGTAGGAGGTAACACGACCTCTGCAATCGAATCGTATATAAATGATGCCTATAACAACTGGGACATCCCTCCCTCGGCGGTTTTACTGATGGCCGACTATGGAACGTCGGGAAACACGATTGTTTCGCCCGTTTACGACAACTATTGTATTTCGGATAATATTTATGCCGATGTTGACGGCGACCACCTTCCGGAAATGACATTCGCCCGAATGACCGCACGCAATGCCGGAGAACTCGAAAGGCTTGTGCATAAGGCCATCAATTATGAGCGCACACCGCCAACAAACCCGGGCTTTTACGACAACCCGATCACGGCAATGGGCTGGCAAACCGAAAGGTGGTTTCAGTTGTGTTCGGAGATAATCGCCGGTTTCTTTGAAAACGAATTGGGGAAATCACCCGTCAGGGAAAACGCGATATATCAGGGCGGCCCTTCCGACGGCTGGTCAACAGCAACCAACACGTCCACTATAATTGCTTATTTCGGGCCGGCAGGTCTGGGTTATATTCCGGCAACACCAGATTACCTGACCGATTGGGGAGGAAATGCCACAAGGATAAACAACGATTTAAATGCCGGCGCATTTCTGCTTCAGCATCGCGACCACGGCTCTGAAGACGGTTGGGGAGAACCTTCTTATACAACATCGGACATCCCGGGTACCACAAACACGGACTTGTCATATATTTTCTCCATTAATTGCCTTACCGGGAAGTTTAACATGAACGGTGAATGCTTTGTAGAAAAGTTTCACCGTCATCAGTTTGGCGCCCTTGGCCTAATTGGCGCCACTGAAATTTCCTATTCTTTTGTCAACGACACTTACGTTTGGGGGGCATACGACTATATGTGGCCCAACTTCATGCCCGACGAACAAGAGAATCCTGTTTCAAGGGGTGTTTTACCTGCCTTTGCCAATGCCGCCGGGAAATATTTCCTGCAACAATCGAGCTGGCCATATAATGGAAACAATAAAGAAGTTACATACAATTTGTTCCATGCCCATGGCGATGCTTTTACACAACTCTATTATGAAGTGCCACAGGACTTGACAGTTGACCATAAGGATGCCATCTTGAGCGGCCTCGATTTCTTTACCGTAACGGCCAACGACGGAGCATTTATTTGTTTGAGCGTTGACAACGAAATAATAGGAACGGCAACAGCCACCGGACTGCCCGTCGATGTTATGATTGAACCCCAGGAACCGGGAACGGTTGTTGACATTGTAATAACAAAACAGAATTACTTTCGATACGAAAATTCCGTTGACGTCATTCCTCCCGACGGGCCATATTGTATTTACGATGACCATCAAATTAACGATTCACTGGCTAACAACAACAACAAAGTCGAATATGACGAAGATATACTCATAAGCATGGATATGGAAAACCTAGGGAGCGATAATGCAGTTGATGTAAATGTTTCATTGGGTTGCGGCAAGCAGTTCTGCACGCTGATAGATTCCGTCGAGAATTATGATACGATATTCACGGGGCAAATTGTTAGCAGGACCAATGCCTTTAAAATAAAAACAGCCGACGACATCCCCGACCAAACAGTTTTGGAATTCCAGGTAAACGCCGCCGATGTCAATGATTCCACGTGGGCAAGCAAAATGTTCATAAGCGTTAATGCCCCTGATATAACACCGGGCGAAATGGAAATAGATGATTCCGAGACCGGCAATGATAACGGCATGCTCGATCCCGGCGAAAATGCCGACATAAGGATAAAGACATCCAATAAAGGCCATTGCATAATTGAAAACGTTAATATTTCGCTGGTTGCCTACAACAACTTTATAACGGTTAATTCCGACGACCAGGTCATTCCTACCCTGGGAACCCTCGGGAGCTCATGGGTTGAGTTTAATGTGGACGTAGCCGACGACGCACCATTGGCCGTTATTGCCGAAATGCATTATACTGCTACGGCGGCAGGATATGTAGTACCTAAAATATATTATCCGAAGATCGGTCAGTTTCTTGAAGATTGGGAAACTGGTGACTTCGATAAATATGATTGGTTCCAGGAAGGCGACAAGCCCTGGGAAATAACAATGTCGTATCCTTATCAAGGATTGTATCATGCTATTTCCGGACCCATCGGCGACGACCAAACCTCTGCCTTTGAAATCACCTATGAAGTAATGTCGAATGATGTAATTAGGTTTATGCGTAAAATATCTTGTGAAAAAGATTTCGACGAGCTGCGGTTTTATATCGACAACAACATTATGGACAGCTGGACGGGAAGCTATGCTTATTCGCAATTTGAATATCCGGTCACGCCCGGCCTGCACACATTTAAATGGGAATATGTCAAGGACCTTTCAGGCATCGGAGGTATGGACAAGGCCTGGATAGACAATATTGAACTGCCTACTATGCTCGTTACCACATTGTTTGCCGGCCCCGATACCGAATCATGCGCCTCTGCCGACTTTCAAACCGAGAGCTCGGCAACCAATTACAGTTCCGTTAACTGGGCAAGCTCCGGCGATGGAGTATTTAATAATCCCGAACTCCTTCAGCCTATTTATACCCCCGGCGAAACCGACAGCATTAATGGCAGCGTGCTTTTAACCATGAACATTATAGATAACGACAGCCTTGAGTTCACGGATGATATGACCCTGACCTTCAGCTATGTTGCCGAGGCTCCAAATAAACCCGTAGGCGATGCATATATAGATGTTTATAAAGTTTCCGAATCTGATTACTTTACTAATATCGTTGAAGATAATTCGGGATATGAATGGGTTATCCAACCTTCCGAGGCCGGTGAAATAATGTGGGACGGCAATAATGCAACAGTTTATTGGAACCCAAGCTTTTATGGTGATGCAAGCCTTAAGGCCAGGGGCATGAACGATTGTGGCGGAGGTGCTTTTTCCGAGGAGCTGTTTATTTTTGTGGATAACACAGTCGGTATTAAAAACATAAACAGCGATTTCAATATCTCAATATCCCCAAACCCCAATAAGGGCAAATTCAATCTTGCGATAAATACTGACGAAAATAAAAATATCAGCATTAAGATCATTAATTACCAAGGTGTAGAAATAATGAAATTGGAAAATATTCCAATCCCGACAAATTATTCGCGGCATTTTAATTTCGATTATCTCCCGGCAGGTATATATCTTCTTGCAATAAAAACTGATAATGAAATTTTTAGTAAGAAGCTTGTCATAACAAAATAATAAGAATTCTTGTTTCGCGATAATTGTATCATGTAATGCGGCTTGGTTTAAAACAACCCAAGATGCAGCGCAACCTTCCCTAAATTCAAAATTATCAGGAGGCAACTGCGCGTTTGCCCTGCCATTTTTCCCAACAATGAAGTTAGGGCACATTTTCTGCATTATCTTAAATTATTTTTTTATATTTTCGCTCCCTAAACTTCTCGATTATGCGGACACGTATCATTTTTCTTGTTATCAGCCTTTTATTTCTCTTTCCCGAGGTCTTTTCCCAACCTGACAATATGATCAATTATGTTAGGGGCGAAGTGCTTATACAACTTAAAGGCAGACAGGATTCAGACCTGGTTTTGAAGAGGCTCCAGGCCAAGGGCTATGATGTAAAACAAATTGTGTCGCAACGTTTGGGCATCTATCTTTTGGGTTTCGACTATCTGAAACAAACAAATGCCGGAGCCATAAAAACACTTAGGGCCGAACAAGAGATTATCAACGTTCAGAACAACCACTTTATAAGCTTGCGCGAAACCGGGGAAACCATACCCGACGACAGTTATTTCCCGCAACAATGGTCGCTGAGGAATACCGGACAAAACAGTGGCACAGTAGGTGCCGACATTGACGCCACCGATGCATGGGACATAACAACCGGTGGCCTTTCGGCCGATGGCGACACCATAGTAATCGCAATTATAGATTCAGGATCCGACATAGACCATATCGACATGGATTTCTGGAAAAATACCGATGAGATACCCGATAATGGAGTTGATGACGACAATAACGGTTATGTTGACGATTATAATGGCTGGAACGCTTTTATGCATAAAGATGAAATAATTGACGGGAATCACGGTATTCACGTTTCCGGGATCGCCGCCGCAATAGGAAATAACAATTATGCCATTACGGGAATAAACTGGGGTGCCAAGGTGCTTCCCGTTATTGGTAGCTCAACTAACGAGGCAATAGTTGTCGAGGCTCTTTCTTATGTTTATACAATTCGCGAAACCTATAATCTCACAGATGGCGAAAAGGGTGCTTTTATCGTTGCCGACAATTGTTCTTTCGGCGTCGATCAGGGGCAGCCTGAAGATTATCCTATATGGGAAGCCATGTACGATTCGCTTGGCAGAATCGGTGTTATAAGCGTAGGGGCAACGGCCAACCACGAATGGGACATCGACGAGCTTGGTGATATTCCGTCATCGTTTACAACCGATTACCTCATTGCCGTTACAAACACTACCAACAAGGACAGGCTTTATCCCTTTGCCGCCTGGGGCGATACAACAATTGACCTGGGCGCGCCCGGCACCCAAATAAAGTCCTTGTTCGTAAACAGCAGCGTAGGCAATAAAACAGGTACTTCAATGGCCGCACCTCATGTAACGGGATCCGTGGCCTTGCTGTTTGCGGGTGCCGACCAGGAATTTATTCAAAACTATAAGGCAAATCCCGGCGACGGGGCTCTTGCCATAAAACATCATATCCTGCAAGGCGTTGACCCTATTGACGACCTGATAGGGAAGACCGTGTCCGACGGCCGGTTAAATGTCTTCAACTCGTTGAACCTTCTTCTTGATGCCCCCGTATTGCATGTTGACAAAGACAGTGTTCTAGAGGAACTTTCAGTTGATACCCAATCAGAGGTAATGCTAAACCTGTCCAATAGCGGAACCGACAGCCTTAACTTTTCCATCAACTTCGATAATAACCCACAATGGCTCTCAAGCGATGTGGGTTCGGGGATTATTGCAAGTGGCGAATCCGTGGACCTTGTATTGTACTTTGACAATGCCACACTCGATACCGGTTATTACCAAACAATAATGGCTATAAACGGGCCTGATTATATCGGTAAAAACCTGAAGGTTATTATGCACGTTTACGATGGGCTTAGCATTAGCAACAATCCCGAACATGTTGAGGTGGTCGTGTTTCCGAACCCATTTAACGATTATGTGAGCTTCGTGCCTGATACTTTTGGTGAGACCGAGGTCAGTGTTTACGACCTTTTCGGAAACTTGGTGTTTAAAAAAACATCAAATATCAACTCCCTAGACAACAATATTGTATGGAGACCCGACGATATCCCTCAGGGGATTTATTTTTATAGCATTAAATCACCGAAAGGAACGGCTAGCGGAAAAATAATCAGGAAGACGTATTAAGCCGGGTTCGACAAATCCTATTTTCACATATTTTTAACCTGTATCGGATTATTCTTTACCTTTTAATCCAATAAGCCGGATTCTGTATTGCCTTGCCTTTCCATATCTCGAAATGAACTTCCGTTTTGCCCTGGTTGGTGGTATGTATCCTCCCCAACGGTTCTTTAATGTCAAGGTGGTCGCCGGCACTTACATAAACATCCTCAAGGTTGGAATAAACGCTGAAAAAACCGCCGTGCTTCACAATTACAGCTTTATTATTGTTTGTTATTGTGGTAACGCTCACCACCTTGCCCTCGAAGACGCAGCGGGCATCGCTGCCCCTTGAAGTCGCAATGTTTATGCCGTTGTTCCTGGTTTTAACATTTTTCAGGACAGGGTGGTCATGCACGCCGTAAAACTCGGAAATAACTCCCTTTAGCGTTGGCCAGGGCAGCTTTCCCTTGTTTCCGGCAAAAGATTCCGAGAGTTTCCTCTCCTCAGGTGTTAGGGAATAGGCAGAGGTTCTCCCCTTTAGGGTTTTGGTCCCGGTAGCCTTGGCGATAATATCCGAGATCTGCCTGTTCAGCTTCTTTTCTTCTTTTTGCTTTCTCCTCAGCTGAGCCCTCAGGTTTTTCTCCTTGCTCAAAATCTGCCGGCTAAGGGCGTTCGTTTTTGACCTTTCCTCTTCAAGGCTATAGAGTTGCGTGCTTTCCTTGTCGAGAAGCATGTTTTTCTCCCTCTTTTTTTCTGTTAAAGAGTTTAAGTACTCCTGTCGTCTCGCCTCTTTAGCCTTTATTTCCTTTGCCTGCTTGCTTATAAAGTCGCCTATTTGATTTAGATAGCGCATTCGCTGATAAGCCTGGTTCAGGTCTTCGGCAGAAAACAAATAGATAAGCTTGTTATATGATGTTTTATACTTATAAGCAAAATAAACCACTTTTGAATATTCTTTTTTCAGCGATTCCAAATCCTGGCTCAGGTTTTTAATGCTGTTTTCGGTTATGCTTATTTCGTTATCCAATGAATAGGATTCTTTTTTAAGAGTAGCCACAAGTTCGTTGCGGTAGGTCAATTTGTTATTTATAAGGTTTAGTTCGCTTAAGGTGTTCTTCTTTGTTTTTCTGGTTTCTTCCAGCAGTTTGTTCGTATAAGCTATCTCGTCTTCGATTTTTTTTCGTTTTTTTTCCAGTTCGTCCTTGCTTTGCTGTGCGAAAACGCTAAAACCGACTATAAAAAAAGAAAAAGTTAAAACTAGATATTTGCAGCCTTTAAAACTCATTCGGCTAATTTATTAATAAATCGTATTTGGAAGGAATTTTAAAGGGGTAGTTTTGCCCAATATTCAAGCGTATCTTCGAAAAGTAGATTTCCATATAAATATCTTTCTCAGCATCAATGCGTATGTTCATCTTTTTAGGAAAATACTGACCCTCTATTTCTATGTATTCATCATAAACAACGAGAAGTTTCTTGCTGTCATCACCAAGTTCCTTAAGTTCTATCTTCCTAATCCTAAACGTTTCCGGGTCGAGCCAGATGTTTTGGACCAGCACTTTGGTGGCTATCTCCCCCGACCTCATATATTTCCTGATCTTTCTTCTCTCTTTAATGTTGATCCTGTACAAGCCATTATCGATGGACGCCTTGAACTTATTAACGTCATATTGAGTAAGGTCGTTGCCCAGTAGCATCGATTGCAAGATGGAATATTCAATGGTTGTGCTCAAGAGGCTGTCGAGGATTTTATATTTTCCGGTAAAATACGTTTTATTAAGGCGGTTTATAAATTTTACCGAGTCGTTGGTGAGCAATATGCGGGCTGCCTCAATTCCAAGGGCAGGGGAAAAACTTATCCATATAAGGCTGTCCATGGCCATACGCATTTGGCCTTTTAGTCCGGTTTTGCTGTTTTCCTCGAAATAATTAATATTGAACTTCGAGTTCAATGTTTTAAAACGAACATGGTTTTCGTTCATCTTTGAATATAAATAATTGAATCCATGTTCTTTAAGCGGTTGCTTGAGAATATGGCGCTTGGTTTTACAAGAGCTCGTCGTCCAGAGAGCCGCTAAAAATAAAGGTAAAAGAACAAGTATCTTAAATGTCCGATTATTCATAAAACATCTTTTCTTTTATTTTTTTATCCAGGAGATCGGAATGTTCTTTCTTGGTTTTCGCGGCTTTCCAGTACTTTAAGGCCTCATCGGTCTTGCCCAGCTTATAAAGTATATCCCCATAATGTTCGTTGACGACGCCGCTTGAGTCACCACCGTTGTCATAAGCTTTTTTAATCCATTCCAAAGCCTCATGGTATTTTTGCTGTTGGAACAAAACCCAGGCATAAGTGTCGAGATTGTTGTTGTTGTAAGGGTCAAGCTCAATGGCTTTTTTGCCCATTTCCGCTGCTTTGTCAAGACCTTTCTTTTCCAAGGATAAATAATATGCATAATTATTCAGGACTATTGAGTTTTGTGGGTTCAACTTCAGGGTTTTGTCGAAAGCATCGTAAGCGGCTTTGTTATTCCCAACCTGGTTATATGCATCGCCCAGCGACGAATAGAACTGTTCAAGCAGGGCGTTGTTGTTAACAACAAATTCCTTTCCCTTTTCCAGCCTGTCGATAGCCTTTTCGTATTGCTTGTTTTGAGCATAGGATATTCCGGCAAAAAACCAGGGCAGGGGATATGACGGGAAAAACTCAAGGGCCTTCTCCGAATCCGTTGCCAGGCGGTTATAATCGTTTAAGTATAAATCGCAAAAGAGCAGTTGTTCCCAAACAGGATAATTTACGCCTTCGGATTCAACCATCTTACTGAAGATCTTATATGCTTCCTCATATTTCTTGTTTTCGTAAAGCATCGAGGCATAAAATGTTTCGGCTAAGGCATCGTCCGGGTGCACTTTTTTTAGGATTTCCGATAGTTCAAGGGTTTGTTGTTTTTGCTCATCGTCGAGCTCCCCTTTATAATAGCTTACCAAAACATTCACTTTGGTTTTCAGCTCGAGTTCTTTGTTTGCCATTCCCTCCTTCAGCTCTTCGAACGACTGCTCCGAATTACCTTGTTGGCGATAAAAGTCAGCCAGGGAGATATGCGCGAAAGGATCGTCGGGGTTGAGTTCCAATACCTTTTTATATGCCCAAATAGCCTTATCAATATCTTTTGTCTTTGTTGCATATTCGGCAAGCAAGACATAATATCTGCTTTCGTTGGGATTGTGTTTTATGAGCTTCTCATATTCGGCAACGGCCATATCGTTCTTTCCCATTTTATTATAAAGATCTGCTTTTTGGGTTGTCAAACCTTCGTTCATGCCCATTATTTCTTCCATCCTGTCGAAATACTTAATGGCATTCTTAAGGTCGTTGGTATAATAATAGGCAAAAGCTAGTTCCTGAACAAAGTTTATGTCGTTGGGATATTGTTCAACAAGGGTTTCATAGTCTTTAACATAGGTTTTGTAATCACCCATTTCCTTTGCTATGCGAGCATGCAAAACCTTATACCATTTATTGTTGTTATCGTTTTCAACAGCAGTTTCAGCAAAACCCAAGGCTTCGTCCTTTCGGCCCATCTGTAGTAAAAGCCGGGCCTTTTCGTAGTTGGCTGCTGCATCTGACGGAATTACGCCCAAAGCTTTATCAATTAGTTTTAAGGCCTCTTCATAATTTGATTTTTCACGTTCAATTATGGCTTGGGCGAATAAATCGGCTTGCCTGAATTTTTGCTGCTCCGTAGGCTGTTTTGGTTTTTTGTCGCCCAAAGGCACTGATGCCGAAACAGTTAACGGTATGGCCAACAATAGCATCAAACATTGAACAATTATGTTTTTAATTAATTTCATATTTAATTCTTGGATTATTTTTTTCCTGTATGACCGAAACCACCGGCGCCCCTGTCGGTTTCGGAGAGCACTTCAACCTCTTCCAGGTTTGCCCTGACATGCGCCGATATGATCATCTGGGCAATACGCTCTCCGTCTTTTATCTCGAAATCGGTGCTAGAAAGATTGACGAGTATGACTTTTATCTCACCGCGATAATCGGCATCAATAGTCCCGGGGGTGTTTAAAACCGTGAGGCCGTGCTTGAACGCCAAACCGCTTCGCGGGCGCACCTGGGCCTCATAGCCCACGGGCAGCTCAATGAAAAGCCCTGTTGGGACAAGGGTCCGTTGTAAAGGTTTTAAAACGATGCTTTCGTTCAGTTCGGCCCTTAAGTCCATTCCGGCAGAAGCCTCGGTCTCATATTTCGGTAAATCGTGTTTCGATTTATTGACTACCCTAATTTTCATGCGTATTATTTATTTAAAAGCGCAAAAGTACGGAATTACTCGAAACGGGGGCTTATGCCGAAAAACCCAGGCACTTGTCGCGATATTCACTTATCAGGACGTCTTTGATCCCAGGCTTAACCATATCATACCAATAGTTGCTGAAATAAGAGAGGCGGCCATAATACCTACTTTAGCAATTTGCTTAAGCTCCTCGTCGACAAAGGCAAGATCGGAAATAAACATCGACATTGTGAAGCCTATGCCCGCAAGAAAAGCGACGCCATATATCTGTTTCCAGCTAACTCCTTCGGGAAGGGTGGCTATTTTCAACCAAACCGCAACATGCGACAATAATGAAACACCCAGGAACTTACCCAGGACAAGCCCAGCGATAATACCCAGTGAAATGGGGTGTAACAACATTCCAACAACACTCCCGTCAATATGAACCCCGGCATTGCTCAGCGCAAAAACAGGCAGTATGAAAAAAGCCGTTATCGGGTGAAGTGCGTGCTCGAGTTTTTGCAATGGCGTCTGCGCCTTGTCGTTGAGCGTTCCAATTTCAGAAATCAGATGTGCCTGGTCTTTTGTCAAAAGCGGGTTGTCGTTAGCTTCTTCCTTTTTAAACTTATTTAAACATTTATGAAGCTTGTTAACGTATTCATTCTCGCTGATCTTAGTCCGCGCAGGTATTGTGAGGGCAATAAGTACCCCGGCGATAGTAGCGTGCACACCTGAGAACACAAATGACATCCACACACCTATAAAACCTACAATAGCATAAAACGAAGTCCTTCTGATACCGGCGAGATTTGCAACTAACAAAAGCCCGATAAATAAAGCCGCTGACAGAAGCTGGCTGTAGTTTATCGTATCAGTATAGAATATGGCAATTACCATTACCGCCCCCAAATCGTCGGCAATGGCAAGGGCAGTCAGAAAAATCTTCAGGTTTATGTTGACGCGCTTTCCCAATAATGCCAGAAGTCCAAGCGCAAACGCAATGTCGGTTGCCATTGGTATCCCCCATCCTTCAAGAAATTCGGGCTGGTTAACCAAAACCAAAGCATAAAAGACGGCAGGGAGCAACATTCCACCTATGGCGGCGGCAATAGGCATAGAGGCTTTTTTCACGGAAGACAGTTCGCCGCCCATTATTTCCCTTTTTATCTCCAAACCGATGGTGAAAAAGAAAAGGGCCATCAGGCCATCGTTGATCCAATGATGCAAAGAGCCGACCATGTTAATTCCGCCCCAAACAAAACCAACTTTCAGCTCGTGCCATAAATAGTTGTATGTACCGTAAATAGAAGAGTTGGCCCATATTAGCGCTGCAATTGTAGCAAAGATCAAGATAATTCCGCCATAGGCTTCCTCGTTTATGTAACGAGATATCTTAAACGTATTAAATGGTTTATGTTTCATTGTTGTTATTTTAAAAAACGGAAGATTTATTGGTTGGATGATGTATTAAATATCTAATATAGATCTTTAAGATTCCTTATTACAGACTGGAAATCAAGTTTAAGGTCTATCAGTTTTCCTGTATGAATATCAAATACCCATGCATGAACCCTTAGGCCCCTTTCCATAATTGCAGTCCGGACCTCCGTGGTTTTCAATACGTTTATGCATTGCTCCCGCACATTTAAACGGACAAGGTGCTTGAACTTATTTTCCTCATCTTCAATTTTTTCCAGTTCAGGCTTGTGCATGCGGTAAACATCCCTTATATTTCTCAGCCAGGGGTTTAAAACACCTAAATAAGAAGTCTTCATGGCAGCATGGACACCTCCGCAGTTATAATGCCCACAAACAATAATATGATTCACTTTAAGGTGCACAACCGCATAGTTAATCACCGACATTGCGCTTAAATCGGTATTCGGTACTATATTGGCTATGTTTCTGTGGACGAACAGCTCACCTGGCTCCGCGCCCATCATCGCCTCGGCACTGACCCTGCTGTCAGAACATCCGATATAAAGGTACTGTGGCGCTTGACCCTTGGCAAGGTTTTTAAAATAATTTGCGTCCAGGCCCAACTTTTCCGAAACCCATTTCCTGTTGTTTTCAAAAAGTCGATCCGTTTCCATTTTATCTTATCGCTATTATTTATACTGTCGGAAATCAGGTTTGCAGTAAAACGGCCGGCTCCTTGCCGGATGCTGACCTGATTCACGAAATATTTCCGCATCAAATATATTAAATTAAGTAATCGAAACTATCAGCTTTGAGATATTGCGCCACGGGCAAGTTGCCATTTCTGCTATCACTATAAGCTTGCCTGCTTTGAGCATATCACTCCATTATTGGATAATCAACCGCTAATTCATTTATATGTAATTTTTTAATGCGCTGTTTAACAACATATTAAAATTAATGGTATGGCAATTGTGTTACACAATACATGATAACACCAATTGTAATAACATATATAAGCGTATCAGTTTTTGTTACCCTTTTTGCAATAGGGCGCAGAATAAGTTTTGCGGGCGCATTTGTAACAAGCCTGCTTATGTCGCCCGTTGTTGGATTGATAGCAATATTCAAATCCGAAAAAAACATCAAGATAAAATACTATACCACGAGATATGTTTGTCCGCAGTGCAATATTGAATATACCCAGGAAAAGGAAAACTGCGATTTTTGTAAAGAAATGGGCAACGAAGTGAAGTTACAACCAAACAGGGTTTTGATACACGAATGATATTTAAACCAACCCCTAACTAAGCATCCACTTGAGTGCTTCCAGACGACTTAATCCCGAAAGGGAATATCGGTCAATAATTTCTACTAGCAAAGCGGGGTTGGTTTTATGCTGTTTATAATTGTCTTTTCTCAAGGACGATCTTAACCCGAAAAACTCAAATTTGTTTTTCATGTATTCCTTCATTTGAACGGCCTCACCGGAATCGGCGGCCTTCACAAAAGCATCTCTCAGAGGCAATATATATCGGGGACCATCAAGGACTATTTTACAAAAACCACTCTTTCTACAGTTAGCAGCCTGCCCGATTCATAGATAAACAGAATATAGGGCCCGGGCTTTAAATTATTTGATGAAAGCTGCCACTTTTCCTTCTTTCCCTTAAAACTTATGCTATCGATGAAGTTTCCGTTGGCATTGTTCAGCTCGAGCAGATAGTTTCCTTCTAACGGGAAATCGAAGTTTAGCTCGCCTTTTGCTGGATTAGGGAATATTTTATATCCCGAAGGTTTTTTCAGTTCCTTGTTTCCCACGCTTAAATCATAAACAGCCAAAGTATATTCGCCTGCTTGCAAATCGTCGATGAATATATATCCTACCGACCAGATCCCCATGCGGTTTTGTGAAATACTATGCCAATCCTTAGATGGGTCTTCCCTATAAAGAATTACTACCGAATCCGTTTCCGATTGAATAAGGGGAGAATCGAGATAAACGCCCTTATCATAATAAAACCTGCCCTGTGCCTGCATTCCTTCTGGGAAATACCCCACGATAGTCCAGTACCGGTTTGGCGATAAGCGCAAGCCTGGCACTTCTGTTTTCAAGCTATCGGGGCCAACCCAGTCGTTGGTAGCCTGGATAAAGGCGGGCTCTTCCAGCAGCCCTATCAATATCTTGAAATAAGTATCGGGAAATACAAAATCCTGAGCCTCCGTAAATTTCATATAATTATCAACAGTGCATCCATCATTCTTTCCTCAGGATCGATCAATATGGCAACTGGCTGAAACTCAAGTGTTTTTGTTGAATGGCCGTTTAAACCGGAAAATATCACCGTATCAAACTCCAATGTGAAATCGTTTTTCAAATACCCGATTTGAACAATATTGTCGTTGCCTATAAAGTCGTAGCCCTTATGTTTTTGCTTAAGCCATATGTCAAGTTGATAATTGTTTCCGTTTGCGCTGAGCGATGTAGAGTCGATAGAATAATGAGGTGTTCCGGGGGTAAATACCCAATTATCAAAAAAACCAGTCATATCGATACCGGTATGCTGACTCAAGAAATCGCGCATTTGATAAGATGAAACCGACTGATATGCAAAGTTTTGCAGATAAGCACTTATACCGTCAAAAAAGATCGAATCACCAAGATAAGTGCGTAGGGCGCCAGTGACAACACATCCTTTGTCGTAAGCAGTACTTCCGTAAGTATATTGTTGCGGTATATCGTTCAATGCGTAATAGCCATTGTCGATTATGTGGGTTTTCATCAATACATCCTTTAGTTTGTCGCGCATACCAAGTTTATAATCTTCCTCGCTATACAGAATTTCCGTATAAAAAATCTGACAAAAAGTTGCCCAACCTTCGTTAAGCCACATATCCTCCGCCGTTGAACAGGTAAGCATGTCGCCGAACCACATATGGGAAAGTTCGTGAGCGTACCACCATTCGGAAGATGTGCTCCCATTAAAACCAGAATAAGGGTAAGATATGTTGGTGGCATGCTCCATTGCTCCGAGTGAAGTGGCTGAATAGCCAATCCTATCGAAAGGATAGGCTCCAAAATGATCTTCAAAAATCCTAAGTATCTGCTTCAGGTTTAAAAAAGAACTGCTTATGTTCGCAGTATCCTGAGGACGGGAATAAATATCTATCGGGATGGTGTCCTGGATACCGAAATATTCATCAGGATTCAAAACATAATCCCCGATTGTAAGCGATTCAAGATAGGTTGGGATGTCCTGAGTCAAAGACCAATGCCATGTTGTTGTTCCGTCGCCATTATCAAGGCTCCCGATTAGCATTCCGCCCCCTATTGCCTTTTTGCTGTTTTCTACAGTTGCATATAAATCATAAGTTGCCCTGTCGGTAAAATCATCGATGCAAGCAAACCAAGATTTTCCTAGATTATGCGGAATCGACTGGAAACCAACACCCAGGTTAAAAGCATAATCGCCGGCAAAATGAAAACCAC
>JAADIS010000143.1 GCA_013151215.1 Chlorobiota bacterium
TCCAAATGCTTGTCGTTCCGGCCTCGCAAAAGATATACCGACAGGCCATGTCGGAAGGCCTGATAGAGATTTTAATGGAAGCTGGTGCAAACGTGCTGGCCGCAAGTTGTGGCCCTTGTCTTGGTACAGGGCAAGGGATACCTGCCGATGGTTATAATGTTATATCAACGGCAAACAGGAACTTTAAAGGCAGAATGGGAAACAAAGAGTCTTTTGTTTATTTAGCTTCTCCTGCTACAGTGGCTTATTCCGCACTGGCTGGCGAGATTGTTGATCCCCGTGAAATCGAGTCCGATGATGTCTTCCCAAGTAAACTTGAAGAGGCAAGCACGCTGACAATTGATGCAGATGACAACAGAAGAATTAATGGGATTTGGAATTATACCGATGTTAACAACCTGAATACCGATCAGATGTTTGCAGGCAATCTTACCTATTCGGTATTGAGTTCCGATGCTGAAAGTATTATGCCTCACCTTTTTAAAGGCTTCGATGTAAATTTTACAGATAAAGTCGAACGTGGGGATGTTATCTTTGCCGGTAGCAACTTCGGTTGCGGTAGTTCTAGGGAGCATCCCGCAGTCGGATTGGCCCATGCCGGAATTAAGGCTGTTATCTGTAAATCGGTCAACAGGATTTTCTATCGCTCTTCGGTTAATCAGGGATTACCCATAATTTTACTGCCTGAAGCTGTAGATGCCTATAAGCCAGGAGATGAGGTTTATGTTTCTTTAACAGAAGGAAAAGTCACTATTGAAGGAAAAATATTTAATTTTGCGCCGCTTCCAAAAAAAATTATGGGGATTTTTGAAGCAAGAGGATTGGTAAATTTTATAAAAAACAACGCTTAGGGGCATATATCTACCTAATTTATAATACTTTAATAATAGATGAAGCTTAAGCTTTCAATCATTTTCATTCCAATATTATTGGTTGCAGGTTATCTGTTGCTAAATGCTTTCCTGCCAAAATATTCAGGGCAGTATATTTTCATGCTTGTGTTGTTCTTTGCGGATCTTTATTTATGGAGCTCGATAACGAAGAAAATATTTAGTAACACTATATGGCTCCGGGTTCTCATAATCGCTATATACTGGCTGCCTTTGGCCATGGTGATTGTTATAATGCTGGGGTCAGTTTTTGTTCCAATTATAGAATGGAACGATGCCTTTAGAACAATATGGTTTGGGGTTATTGTTGTTTTTTATATCTCCAAGTTAATTCCCGTTTTCTTTTTGTTGCTTGCCGATTTGTTGAGGCTGTTTAATAAAATAGTTCATCTAACATATAAGGACAACCGTAAAGACATCGTTCGGGAGAATAATGGGATGAGCCGAAGCAAATTCCTTCAGTACCTGGGGTTTGTATCCGGGGGGCTTGTGATGGGGACTATGTTCACTGGTATGTTTAAATGGGTTTATCAATTTGTTGTTTTCAAGGAGAAGATATCCATCAACAATTTGCCGTCGGCGTTTAATGGCTTTAAAATTGTTCAGATTTCCGATATGCACCTTGGTAGCTGGACAACAGAAAAACCATTGATTCAGGCTGTTGAGATGATAAATGCGATGAAGGCCGATATAGTTGTGTTTACAGGCGACCTGGTTAATTTCTCGACAAGGGAGGCATATAAATACGAGGATGTTCTAAAGAATATCGAAGCAAAACAAGGCGTTTTTTCTATCCTTGGCAATCACGATTATGGCGATTATGTTAACTGGCCCGATAAAAAGAGCAAGGAACAAAACATGACTGACTTATATTCTCTTTATGAGCGTATGGGATGGAAATTGCTTAATAACGAGAACCATGTTTTCGATTCGGGAAATGGGCAGCTTGCACTTATCGGTGTCGAGAATTGGGGGGCTAATCCCCGTTTCCCTCGTAAGGGTGATATAGATAAGGCTTTAACTGGTGTTGAAGATGTTGCTGCCAAAATATTATTGTCGCACGACCCAAGTCACTGGGAGAAAATTATCTTGCCTGATAATTATGATATAGCCTTAACCCTGGCCGGTCATACCCATGGCTTTCAGTTTGGTTACGAAGGCAAGAATATTAAGTGGAGCCCTGCAAAGTGGTTGTATAAATACTGGGCAGGTTTGTATTCCGATAAAAACACATCACGTCACTTATATGTGAACCGTGGTATCGGGTCTATCGGATATCCGGGAAGAATTGGGATATTGCCCGAAATTACCCTAATTGAGCTTGATGGGATTGTTTAGGGCAATTTGCTATCAGCATAATGTTTTCCTCCGTTTTTTATACATGGAATACGAAGATAAGTATGTGTCCGATAAACTGTTTTGTTAAAAAGTTATAAAATATTTGGATTTTATAATGCCTCCCTCCTTATTGTGTTTCCATATTATTATATTTGCCGTTATTTATAATAATTCTAAATAAATAAATATATATGAAAACTATCTACAAACTTTTATCAATTCTAATCGTACCGTCCGTATTGGTGCTATATAGTTATAGTTCCGGAAGTCCCGGGGGTAAAACCGGGTCGTCGGGCGACAATGGCATTACTTGCACGCAATGTCATACAGGAACGGCAATAGCACAGGCAAACTGGATAACGAGCAATATTCCGGCCGACGGTTATACTGCCGGTGAGACTTACACTATTACGGTTACTGGCACTCACAATGGTGTGGTGAAAATGGGCTTTGAGCTAACTGCTGAGAATTCCTTTGGGAGCAAGAAGGGGACATGGACGATAACCGATGCAGCACGTACGCAATTGGCGAACTCGAACACAGCGGTCACTCATACTTCCGGAGGGATAGCGCCAAACGGCAATACTAACACCTGGAATATGGACTGGACTGCGCCTGAGGCCGGTACAGGGAATGTTAAGTTCAATACTGCCGTAAATGCGGCCAACGGCAATGGAAATACCTCCGGCGACCAGATTTATACAAGCGTGCTAACCGTAACGGAGGCAGTTGTGCTGAACCCTGAAATTACTGAAGTGAACCCGGATAATGCCGATCAGGGCTGGAGCGGCGATGTTGTTATTACAGGGAGCGAGACCTCATGGCTCGACGGAGTCGGAAGCGTGATTTTTAAATATAGCAACGACAACTCGACAACCCTTGTGCCCGATGTCTTTGTTGTCAACTCAAACACCGTGATAACAGCAACATTCAATATACCTGCGGAACAGCAGTTCGGAAGTTATGACGTATTTGTTGACGACCTTGAGGACACGGGTGGATTTATTGTTAGTGAAACAAACCTGAGCCCCGCTATTGTTTCTGTGGCTCCTGATCATGGACAGCAGGAATCATCGGTTACGCTGGAGATTAAGGGAGATGAAACTTCGTGGGCCGAAGGCGTTTCCGATATAATGATTAAACTGCACGACGACAGCCTTATAATGCTTGCGGCCGGTAGTATCATGGTAATGAACGACACATTGGTCCATGCGGTGCTTAATATACCTGTTGATCAGCAAATTGGCGTTTACGACCTCTATGTTGATGACCTGATGTTGGAAAACGGTTTTACTGTTGATATTCTTAATGACATAAGTGATTACCTGGATGGACAAATCAGTATTTATCCAGTGCCAGCATCTGTTTCCATAAATATCGAACTTCCGCCGCGGGCAAGATACAGGATAGTATCATTGAATGGGAGAATCATTAATAAATTTGTTAACGCATCTGAGTATCAGAGTATTGATGTCTCGGGGCTTAAAAACGGAATTTATATAGTACAAATTGAGCTTGAAGGAAATATCGTCAATAGGAAAATAATAAAACGATAAGCTTTTTTCATTAATCTTGAAAATTCGTCTTGCATCAGGCAAGGCGGATTTTTTTTATTTTTGAAAAAAACTTTGCTATGGATAATCTTTGTCTTGAATGTGGCACACACTTGATCGGAAGGGTAGATAAAAAGTTTTGCAACGACCAATGCAGGAACAATTATAACAATAAACAAAACCGGGCAGAAACTTCCTATATGCGGAGAGTTAACCGAAACCTAAGGAAGAATCGTAGGATATTAAAGGAGCTAAACCCGGGCGGGAAAGCAAAGATAAAGCGTAAGGAACTGGATTCCAGAGGTTTTGATTACAAACATTTCACTAATGTTTATAAGACCAAAGAGGGTAAAGTTTATTATTTTATTTATGAATACGGATACCTGCCTTTGGAAAACGGATATTTTGCGTTGGTCATAAATAAAGATATCTAAACCTTTAGCCTTTCCTTGAAAGGAAGGAAAGTCATAAAGTCGGCATGATGAACGATATAGGCCTCGGTAGTCCGCTTGACCATATTTCCCTCGCCTGCGTGCGTGGCAATAATATGGCATACTTGCGCAGGAACACCTGCTTCCTCTGCTAGGCTAACACCTGAAAAAGGATGACGAAGATATTTGCCATAAACTCCCTGGACAGCATTTCCGTTTTCGTCGAGTACGTATTCCAAAAGCTTACCAACATCCGCTAAGATAGCCCCGGCAACAAGAACGTCCATGTCAACGGGAAGTTCGCCATGGTACATTTCATTGATTTTGTTTCCGGCATCGTGTGCGATATGGACTACCGAGCGTTTATGATCCATGAAGGTAACTTTCAGGTCTGGGCCGCATAAAAGTGTAAATGGGATCCTGTTCAAATCTTCAGGGCTCAACACGCTGCGTTCCAGGGCTAATTCCCAACATCTTGCAGTTTTTTCCCTTAAATCAGAGTCTTTTATCCAATTTAACTCCGGCCATAAACTATATAATTTCTCTTTCATCTTAATAAAACCGTTAATTATCAGGAATATAAATTAATTTCCGGAATTAATTCCGGATTCTTATTTTAATTTGGCAATAACAGCATCGGCCATTTCCCTGGTTGAGGCAGCGCCATTTTCCACCACATCGGCTTTGCCGCGCATCCTCATCATGTCGTAAGTACGGACATCGCCTTCAGAAATGACGTCGGCAACTGCTTTTCTTATTTTGGAGGCCATTGGTTTCTCATCGATGAAATCGAGCATCATACATGCTGATTCAATCATGGCAATTGGGTTTACTATAGATGTTTCGTAATCGGCATATTTGGGTGCCGAGCCATGGGTAGGTTCGAAAACACCTATTCCGCTATCAGGGTTGAACTGTGCTGAGCAGGCAAATCCCAAACCTCCTATCAACCCGGCAAAACCATCGGAGACTATATCACCAAACATATTTCCCGCGACTATAACTCCATAGTCTTCAGGGTTTTTGGTAAGCCACATCATCTGGGCATCGATATTAGTGTTCCATAGCTCGATTTCGGGATATTCGGCTTTTTGCATCTGTTGGGCCATTTTGTACATCATTCCCGATGTTTCGCGGATGACATTCGGCTTTTCGCATACCGTAACCGATTTATACCCAAAGTTTTTAGCATGCTCGAAAGCTCCTTTCAATATCCGTTCGGTCGCTTTTTTTGTGAAAATACGTGTTGAAACAGAAACTTCCTCCTTGGGTGTATCTCCGAAATTCTTCACGAATTTGGGATGTGTCATCAGGGCTTCATAAACTTTATCGTTTGGGTTGGACCACTCTACCCCGCCATAAAGGCCTTCAGTGTTCTGACGGAAAATCACAACATCGACCTCAGGTTCTTCAATATCGCTTCCTTTTCCTCTTCTGACGAAGTTTAGTGGGTTTCCTTTATAGGAATGGCAAGGGCGCATGCAGATATCAAGGTTGAAGTGCTGGCGAAGACCAACAATGGGGGAGGAATACACCAATCCTTTTTCCTTTAACTCGTCGGATAACTCTTCAAAAGCCGCATCTTTAGGCTTTGATGTAATTGCACCGAACAATGCAATTTTATGCTGCTCCAATAAATCAATTGTTCTTTGTGGAAGCGGGTTTCCTTCCTCTTTCCAGAATTCCCAGCCTATATCGCCTTCAACATAATCTGCATCGAAGCCTGCTGCATCCAATACTCTTATCGTTTCTTCCAAAACTGCCCTTCCAATGCCGTCGCCGGGTAATGAAACTATTGTTCTTTTTGCCATTATTATTATTTTTTAGTTTGCTGAATTTTGGGTACAAATATAATACTGTGTTGAAATCCACAATGCTTTTGATAAAAAAAATTATTACCTTTCGCCATTCATTTTACAAAGTAATTTATGATTCCGGAAAAGCGTACGCCAACATTGTTTCAGGCCTTGTTGCCCATTGGTCTTCTTATAGTTTTATTAGGTTTCAACGTGAGTTTTTTCGACGATACACTGGCCGGCTCCAATCAGGTTGTACTTATGTTGGCCGGTGCGTTGGTGGGGCTGATAGGTTATCGCCTGGGTTATTCGTGGATGGGGATGAGGCTTCAAATAGTGAAGACCATAAGCACGGCCTTGCCCGCTATTTTGATTCTTTTGCTTATCGGTGCGCTGTCTGGAACATGGCTGCTTAGTGGTGTGATACCTGCTTTGATATATTATGGACTGAGTTTTTTAAGCCCAGTCATATTCCTTTTTGCAGCCGTTATTATCAGCGGGATAGTGTCTCTGGCAACCGGAAGCTCATGGTCAACGATAGCGACAATAGGAGTTGCCTTGCTGGGCATTGGTTCGGCAATGGGATTTAACGAGGCAATGGTTGCCGGGGCAATTATCTCAGGTGCGTATTTTGGCGATAAAATGTCGCCCATGTCGGACACTACCAATCTTGCCCCTGCCGTTGCCGGAACGGATTTATTCACCCATGTAAGATATATGATGTTCACGACCGTGCCCTCGATGACCATAACTTTGGTTATTTTTCTTGTGATAGGGTTTTCCATCGATACGGGGCCTTTTGCTGCCCAGGGCAATGATGTACAGCAGGTAATTGCCGCTACGTTTAATGTTAGTCCCTGGCTGTTTTTAGTCCCGGCAATACTATTTACGATTATCATGCTCAAAGTCCCGCCCCTGCCTGCCCTTGCCGTTGGCGTATTGCTTGGTGGTATTTTTGCCGTAATTTTTCAGCCGCAACTTATCGATAGCCTTTCAGATCATAGCGGTAATTATGCCCGCGACGCTTATGTTGTTGTGAAAAACTATTTATGGCTCAACAGCTGTCGATACTGGCGATGCGCAAATTAACGAACTGTTCATTACAGGTGGGATGTCTGGTATGTTGGAAACAATATGGTTAATACTTTCAGCCATGTTCTTTGGCGGCATAATGGAAGCTACCGGAATGTTGAAGAAAATTACTGTGTCGGTGCTTGGCCTGGTGAAAAGTGATGCATCCTTAATTACCTCAACGGCAGTAAGCTGTATATTTTTCAACCTTACTGCCTCCGACCAGTATATGTCGATAATAGTCCCCGGGGAAATGTATAAGGATGCATTTAAGGACAGGAGCTTGAAGCCCGAGGTCTTAAGCCGGACGCTTGAAGACGCAGGTACGGTAACCTCCGTCTTGATTCCGTGGAATACAGGTGGCGCCACCCAGGCACGGGTTCTGGGGGTTTCAACGATATCTTATCTTCCGTTTGCGTTTTTCAATATCATAAGTCCAATTATGACGGTGATATTTGCTTATGCAAAAATTAAAATACGGAAATATCCCAAAAAAGGCAAATAAACCGCTTAAATTTATCATT
>JAADIS010000065.1 GCA_013151215.1 Chlorobiota bacterium
TGCTACCGTAACTTTCGAGGGCGTTGTCGCGACCGACAAAGACTTCGGGGCAGGTTATTTTTATCCTGTTATACTGGAGAATGCCAAGGTTATCAAATAAGTAGTTTGCTCGCCTTTTTATTAATTTCACTTAATCATTCCCGTTTTTTTTGAATACCGTGCCGATATAACGAATATCCAAGCCTGATTTCAGGTTAGTAAATCAGAAATCATGTTGACAAGTGTTATTAGCATGATTTCTTAAGTCTTTAAGTAGCACACAGGAATCAGGCTTGTCCTGACGGGAATCCGGGAATGAGGATTTTTTACGTGAAGTGTGATTTATGAATGCTTAATCTTATAAACATTTATCTGAAACTCCAGCTTGCCCCATCCTTAGTGTCTTTTACCTGAATGTTCAGCTTGTTCAAATCGTTACGGATTTTATCGGCAGTGGCCCAATCTTTGTTTGTTTTGGCGTTCTGCCTGATGTCGAGTATAGTTTGCATCAAATAATCAACAACTTGGGTATTGTCGGTGCTTTTCTCTGATTTTATGCCCAAGATAGTAATTAAAAAATCGTCGAATATTTGTTTTAAAGTAACGATATCATCTTTTGAAAGAGTTTCTTTCTTGTCGTTAACCTGATTTATAACTTTCACTAAATCAAATAAATGAGCAATTAATACCGGTGAATTGAAATCATCGCTCATAGCCTTTAGGCACAAATCGCGATATTTTGCAATATCAACCGAAGATGATTTAGTATCTGGGAGTTTTTCGATAAGATCGTAGGCGGCAAATAATTTGTTCATTCCTTTTTCCGCAGCCTGCAGAGCCTCGTTTGAAAAGTCGAGCGTGGAACGGTAATGGGCTTGCAAAAGGAAAAAGCGTATGGTCATTGGGCTGTAGGCTTGTTGCAGCGCCTCGTGCTTCCCACTGAAGAATTCGTTGAGCGTTATGAAATTATTTAATGACTTACCCATCTTCTGACCGTTTACCGTAATCATATTGTTGTGCATCCAATATCTTACGGCATCTTTTCCTTGTGCCGCATTGCTTTGGGCAATTTCCGATTCGTGATGAGGGAAAAGCAGGTCCATCCCACCCCCGTGAATATCAAATGTCTCGCCAAGATATTTTTTGCTCATTGCTGAACATTCCATGTGCCAACCCGGGAAACCCTTGCTCCAGGGCGATTTCCATTGCATTATATGTCTTTCGTCGGCCTTCTTCCAAAGTGCGAAATCAAAACTGTTTTTCTTTTCTTCCTGACCTGCAAGCTCACGAGTATTTTCCAAAAGTTCTTCAACTTTTCTGCCCGAAAGTTTTCCATAATCGTAATCCTGGCTGTATTTGTCAACATCAAAATATACCGAGCCTTCCGCTTCATAAGCATAACCCTTATCGAATATGGTTTTCACCATCTCTATTTGTTCGATTATATGCCCTGATGCTGTTGGTTCGATGCTGGGATGCTGAATGTTCAAAGCGTCCATGTTCGCATGATAGCGGTCGGTAAAATATTTTACTATCTCCATGGGCTCCAATTGCTCAAGCCTGGCTTTTTTTGCAATTTTATCCTCACCTTCATCGGCATCATTTTCCAAATGCCCTACATCGGTGATGTTTCTAACATATCTAACTTTATATCCTAGAAATTTCAAATACCTGAATACCAGATCGAAAGTAAGTGCGGAACGTGCGTGTCCCAAGTGTGCGTCGCCATAAACAGTAGGTCCGCAAACATACATGCCCACATGTGGTGGGTTCAGCGGTTCGAAGATTTCCTTTTTCCGCTTTAGGGTGTTATATATTGAAAGCCGCATAATCAAATTTTTTGCAAAATTAGTAAATTGACGGTAACCGGGATTAATTGAACTTGCCGCAAGCAAATTTGCAGCCGATGATTGTAGCCTCAAAGTTACACCAAAGGAATGTATAAGTGAAAAGTTGTATAATTGTTTCTGAAACTTGGTTCTTTGGTGGCAGTATATTGATATAAGTCCTATGTTTGTTCAGCTTGGGGGGCAAAAACTTTATCCTGGTTTTAGTTTTTACACAACAATTCGTAAAAATGGTGATAAAAGAGCGATAAACCGAAACCATTTTATCAATCTGTTTAATACATTTGCAGCAAATTAAACGTAAAAAATATAATGGAAAAAATATTAGTTATCGGAAGTTCGGGGCAAATAGGATCGGAACTTGTTTTGGCATTACGGAAAATATATGGTGGCGAAAACGTATATGCCACCGACATAAAAGAACCAACTGAGGAAATAAGTACATCAGGCCCTTTCGACAACTTGGACGTTCTCGATTTTAACAATCTACTGCACTACGTGGTCAGATATAAAATAACCCAGATCTATAACTTGGCAGCGGTATTGTCGGGCAATGCCGAGAAGATTCCCTTGCAGGCGTGGGACATAAACATGAAGGCCTTAATGAACACCTTGGAAGTTGCCCACAAAACGGATGCGAAAAAACTTTTCTGGCCCAGCTCGATAGCAATTTTCGGCCCGACAACCCCCATGGAAAACACTCCGCAGCTAACTGTTATGGAGCCCAATACAGTTTATGGGATATCAAAGCTCGCCGGCGAGCGCTGGGGCGAATATTACCATAAGCGCTATGGGGTTGATTTCAGGAGCGTCAGGTATCCGGGATTGATAAGCTATAAAACCGAGCCCGGCGGCGGGACCACGGATTATGCCGTTGAAATCTTCTTCGAGGCAGTGAAAAACGGGAAATACGAATGTTTCCTTAGCGAAGACACAGCTCTCCCGATGATGTTCATGGACGATGCGATTCATAATACGATCAAGCTTATGCGAGCCGACTCTTCAAAATTGAGCATTCGCTCGGCTTATAATATGGCGGGTATTTCTTTCGACCCCAACGGTTTGGCCAACGAAATCAAGAAAATCATGCCCGGATTCGAAATTTCCTATAAAACCGATTTCCGTCAGGCGATTGCCAATAGCTGGCCGGCAAGCATAAATGACGAAGTCGCCCGCAAGGATTGGGGATTGGAAGAAAAATACGACCTGAGGAAGCTGACCGCTACCATGCTCTCAAAAATAACGGAAAAGATAAAACGGGCAGGCTCTTAAACCCCGAAAACAAATTGCCGCGCTATTTTTTGCACGTATGTGGATTTTAACATATATTAGCAAAAAAAAACTATGTGTCTTTCTTTACCCGGAAAAATATTATCCATCAGCAATGATGACGGCTTTGGCATGGCCGTCGTCGATTTTGGCGGCGTTAAAAGAGATATTTGCGTCGAATGGGTTCCCGAGGCCAAAATCGGGGATTATGTTTTGGCGCATGTTGGAACTGCACTTAGCTGCATGGACGAGAAATCGGCATTAGAGAACATCAATGCGCTGAACGAGTTAAGCAACAAGCTAGACAAGGCATAATTAACCGCGTTGAGGATGGGAGTTTTAAAGTCAGTTTCATTAATTACCCAAGATGCAAGAATGCTTGACCTTATCGAAAGGATAAACAGGATAGCCGACTCCGACATCAGCGTTTTGTTAATTGGCGAAACAGGTGTCGGCAAGGAGGTGTTTACCGATTATATCCATCATTTGAGCAAGAGAGGCCCGTATCCCTTGGTAAAAATAGGTCTGGCCACCCTTCCTCCCGACTTGCTCGAAAGCGAGCTGTTCGGCTTTGAAAAGGGGTCCTTCACCAATGCCGACCATAGCAAGAAAGGCATGTTCGAGATTGCCCACCTAGGAACGCTTTTCCTCGACGATATAGACGATTCCCCTTTAAACGTCCAGTCAAAACTCCTCAGGGCCATTGAGGCAGAAGAAATAAGGCATATTGGAGGAACAAGTGCCATACCAATCAACGTTCGGCTGGTCTGTGCCTCTAAAATGGAAGTCAAGGACCTGGTTGACAACAAGTTGTTTCGTCAGGACCTATATTATCGGATAAACGTGGTCGAGCTTAGGATTCCCCCGCTTCGTGAGAGAAGAAATGATATCCCATTGCTGGCCAAGCACTTCTTAAAACGATACAAACCCAAGGAAAAACTATTTATCAGCGATGAGGTCATGAGCATATTCATGAGTTACGACTGGCCCGGCAATGTGCGCGAGCTCAGAAACGTGGTACAAAGATCTTCCTTGTTTGCCGAGGGCGTTATCAAGGTCAAGGACCTTCCCGACAGGTTTAAATACAACAACAGGATAGAGAAGATAGTCCAGGCATGTAAAATCTGCTTCGACTCCAACGGGATGAGCTATGGCGATTTAATCAAATGCATCGAAGTGAGGCTGCTCTCGGAAGCAATGTCGAAAACCAACGGCAACCAAAGCAATGCCGCAAAAAACCTGGGCATGAAGCTTTCTACCTTTAGGGACAAAATAAAGAAGCTCGAAATAAACTGATCATACTTCATACAACAAATACCTGATTAATCAATAAAGCTTTAGTTCAGGTTTTGTAGAGGCTGCTGCCGATACAAGGGGTGGTTTAATAGAAGGAGTTGCGGGACCCCCGATTATATCAAATATATTTAAGTTTATTTTCTAAGTACATGACAAAAATTCAAAGATATTAAAATCAGGAATATAACTTTCATTAAGAAAGCACTTTGTAATGAAATCGAGTCCGGTTTTCCAAACTTCCAGTTGGTTCTGTCAATAGAGAGCGTTAGCTGTTCCTTGTTGGGCAATAAGCTGAAAATTAGTTTTGCTATTAAATCAGAATCAAGCGAATATGATGAAATGAACCGTTGGATACGGCGCAATGAAGAACTCTCTTCAGCCTGGGTATCAAATGCCCTTGCCAGATTCTCAAAACTCACAGTTCTGACTTTCGTTAAAGCAATTACAAACAATGAGATGAATTTAATCCGGGCTAAATTCAGTTTACCTTTAAAATGAGTCTCTAAGACTGAAACTAAATCGTTATCTTTACAGCTTACATTGGCATTCTTCATTGGACAAATACTTGGTAAATATTCGTCTAAGATACGGAATGTCAATGTTTTATCCTAATTTTTTAACATTTATTTTGCTGATTATCAGTAGGTTAATTTTTTGTCATGTACTAAAAAATCAATTATTTGTCTTACTAATGGTTTATTGTTATTTTTGTTTCGCCTGTAGAGTCCCATGTTTTTAATTTTTTGTTGTGAAAACAAAAATAGGTGATTCTCAGGCACTTTTAAAAATTAATGTTTCGGATAGTAGTGAAATGAATTAACCATATCATCTTCAAAACCAAATTCTTTTGCTACTTTTTTGCATTCGGTGATTTCCTCATCAGTTATTACATTATCAATGACAATTAAATTAAAAATGTCATCAAGTAGGATAAACCTCAAAATTTCATTCGTTGGCAACAAAGGTGTAGTTGAAATATTTTGTTGAATCTGATTATCAACAGTCGATTCATCTAATCCAAGTCTTGCCCCAACTTTTTTAATAAATTCTTTTTCTTTTTCATGGAATTCCTTGTCAACATATGCAAAATGGACAAGATTTTTAATGTGTGTGATTTTACTATTCATTTCAATTGTTTTTATTGCTTACTCTATTATGGGTTTTCAGCGTTATCCCAATTAATGAATTATTTCCTTTTCTTAATATTCCAACTAACGCCAATATTATTTATTGATAATCAAATGTTTAGAAAACCCAATATCTTCGGGTTTGATGTCAAATTTACTTATATTTTTCTTTATTCTGGAGACTAATTTCAGTTTTCTTTTTTGGTCAAGGAAAAGATATTTTGCCAGTAGGTTCCTGTACTTTCCATTGCAACGGTAGTAACCTCTAACTTTGAAATTATTCCAACCGGGATTGCTGACATTTGTCGTCAGTATCACCACTTAATTCAAACCCAAGTAACAAAAACAGGCTTCATTACTTTTTGCATTCAGACCATGATTGCGCTCGGACTTTAAAAGCACCATTCAAAAAACCGGACTTTGCAAGGAACTCTCTACAAAAGTACTCCCGTTAGCGAAAATATTCAACCGGCATTTTTATGGTAGGGGGATTGCAAATAACGGATGGGGCTATGCGACGTGCCGCATTTTATTGTTTAATATTTCTATTTTTCAGTGCTTTGTATTAATGATTAATCTCTTTATCTACAATTAATTGCGGCATGAAGTATAGCCGATGTTATGCGGCGTAATTAACTAATTATTTTTTTGTATTCTTTTTCTAAAAGTTTTTTAAATGAATTAAAAGTTGAGTCTAAATTTTTAAATTCTTTCTTATCCTTAAAAGTTTTTATTCGGCTAATTATCTCACTTTCTTCATTATCTTCAAACTTATGTATATATTGATTGTTGTCACCGTACATTGATTGATAATCTCCGCCATACATTCTTTCTAGTTCAATAAGGCTTTTATGCTCAGAATTTAAATATTTGTTTATTCTTTCGAAGTAGATTAAATGATTCCCAAATTTTGTTTTTATTCTATCCGAAAAAACTATTCGATTCCTATTGTAGAAAATGTTAATTCCTATCATGTTTTTATACCAATTTGAAATTCTAGTTTTTAATTCATCATGTGGACTAGATGAAAACTCCTCTTTAAGCAAAACCTTGGTATAAAATTCTAAGTCAGTATATCTCTTATAGAGTTCTTTTATTTTGGTGATTTGCGCATCAAAATGATCTTTGTATTTAATTTCCGACTTCTTTGAAATAGTCTGTAAGTTATTATTTAAGCGTGTTAATCTTTCATTATTTCTGAGTTTGTATTTTTCTAATTTATAATTAATGAAGTAACCGACACCTATATTAATAAGTGCTAGTAGTCCACCTATAGTATAAGTAACACTGTTTAGATTGCTTTCAAAATCTTTTAATGATTCCTTTATGAAATCTTGAATCTCTTGTGTCATTCTATTTCTTTTTTCTGGTTATGCCGCATAACAACTCATATACTCACCTTTATTAATCCTCGCTTAGCGGGACCATGGCGTCAAGTAGCTCCTGAAGCTTGAATTTCACTATTCCGCTCC
>JAADIS010000114.1 GCA_013151215.1 Chlorobiota bacterium
AAATAAAAATTTAATAATTGATTTATACTAGAGCGGAATAAAGTTATAAAAGGCCAAGTTCGCCGACAATAGCATCTATTTTTTCCTGAAGCTCATCGTTGACCTTTGCGTAATCAGATATATCATCAAGTTTCCCTTTCAGTCCGAAATAGAATTTTATTTTCGGCTCCGTGCCTGACGGCCTGACGCTGACCTTGCTTCCGTCTTCGGTAAAAAACTGTAAAACATTGGATTTAGGCAAGTCGATCGGAGTGCTTATATTCGTGATTGTATCCAATGACTCCCCGGTTTGATAATCTTTTATGCAGACAATTCTTGAGCCTCCCATGAGCCTTGGTGGGTTGGAGCGGAAGTCGGACATTATCTTCTGGATTTCCTCGGCCCCTGATTTCCCTTTTCTCACGACGGAAACAAGTTTTTCCTTATAAAATCCGTGTTCGGCATAAATCTCTTTCAGGAGGTCGAGCATCTCTATGCCCTTATGCTTTGCCCAGGCTGCCGCCTCTGCGATCATAGCACAAGAAATAACAGCATCTTTGTCGCGGACGAAATAATCACCTACTAAATAACCATAGCTTTCCTCGCCACCGCCAATAAATGTTTCTTTGCCCTCGAGACGTTTTACGATGTCGGCAATATATTTGAAACCGGTAAGCACATCGTAATGTTTTACTGAAAACTTAGCTGCTATATCAACAAGCAGCTCGGAAGTAACGATTGTTTTAACGATAAATTCCTTGCCGGTAAGTTTTCCGTTTTCCTGCCATTTGCTAAGTAAATAGTTTATTAACAAAGTGGCCGCTTGGTTACCGTTCAAGAGCACGAAGTCGTCCCCGTCCCGTACTGCTATGCCAACACGGTCGGCATCCGGGTCTGTTGCCATAACTAATTCGGCATCAATATCTTTTGCTTGCTTTATTGCAAGTGCCAGAGCAGCGTTTTCTTCAGGGTTAGGTGATTTCACGGTCGGGAAATCCCCATTTCCGAATTCTTCGGCCTGCTCTTTTACTATATGGACATTTGTGAAGCCGAATTCCCTTAAGGCTTGTGGCACTATTTTCACCCCTGTGCCATGAATTGGGGTATAAACAATCTTAAAGTCATGTTGCTCCTTGATAATCTTAGGTGATAACGAAAGCGACTTAATACGTCCGATATAAACGTTGTCAAAGTCGTCGCTTACTATCTCAATTAAATCTTTGTTGCCTTTAAAGTTGACATCGTCGATATTTTGTATTTTGTTTACCTCGTTTATAACATTTTTATCGTGTGGGTTTATAATTTGCCCGCCATCATCCCAGTAGGCTTTATAGCCATTATATTCCTTGGGGTTATGCGACGCGGTCAAGACGATTCCCCCCTGGCATTTAAATTCGCGTATGGCGAACGAGAGCTCGGGGGTTGGTTTTAAATTCTCGAACAAAAATACCTTAATTCCGTTGGCCGAGAATACGTCAGCGGCAATATGTGCGAAATATTTTGAATTGTTCCTGCTGTCGAACCCGATGGCTACTTTAATCTGTTCCAATTCCGGGAAGTTGATCTTCAGGTAATTGCAAAAACCTTGAGTTGCCGAGCCGACAGTGTATTTGTTCATCCTGTTCGAGCCAACGCCCATTATTCCCCTCAAACCGCCTGTACCGAATTCCAAATCCCTATAAAAAGATTCGGTAAGCTCATCAGGCTTGTTCTCAATTAAATCCCTGACGGCATTCTTTGTTTCTTCGTCATAATTACCATTAAGCCATATATTGGCCTTGTCCAGGATGGTTTTTTCGATTTGCGTGCTCATAGCATATTGATATTAAATTCTACTAATCATAAGTTTCAGGCTGTCAAGCCAGTATGGGATTTCTATATTGAAGTCGGAAATTATTTTCGCCTTGTTTAAAACACTATAAAACGGCCTTGCTGCCTTGGCCGGGAAATCCTTCGATTCAATTGCATTGACCTTGCAATTGATATTGCTCAATTCCATTATGGCCTTGGCGAAATCGTACCAGCTTATAACGCCCATATTGCTATAATGATATATCCCTGTTTTGCTGCTTTCGATGGTGGCCATGATGGCCAATGCCAAATCAGCGGCAAAAGTAGGCGTGCCAATTTGGTCAACTACGACACCAAGCTCATCCCTTTCGCCACCAAGGCGCCTCATAGTTTTAACAAAGTTGTTGCCGTAATTCGAATAAAGCCAAGATGTACGTATTATAACATGATTGTCGAGATTGTCGGTAACTGATCTCTCCCCGGCAAGCTTAGTCAGTCCATAATATGAATTTGGCGATGGTTCATCATCTTCTGCATAAGGCCTAAAATTATTACCGTTGAAAACATAATCGGTTGAGATATGTATTAATCTGACATTGAGCTTATTGCATGATTTAGCCAATATGCCGGCGGCTTTCGAGTTTACCAACATTGCAAGATCCCTGTCGTCTTCAGCCTTGTCAACTGCGGTATAAGCAGCACAATTCACACAAGCATCAATAGAGTTTTCCGATATAAATCCTTCAACTTTATCTTTCTTGGTCAGGTCAAGTTCTTTAATATCCGTAAAATAAAAGCCATGTTGACGATAATTGCCGCTAATGGCCTTTATTTCGCTGCCCAGTTGACCATTGCTTCCTGTTACAAGTATATTAGCCATTTTCTTTTAAAAGCTTATCGAAAAAAGTTATGGTTTTAGATAATCCTTCCTCGAGGTTGATAGTAGGTTCCCAATTCAGTTTTTCTTTGGCAAGCGTAATATCCGGTTTCCTTTGCAGTGGGTCGTCGGATGGAAGCGGGTGGAACTCCAGCTTGGATTTGCTTCCTGTCATCCCGATAATATTCTCGGCAAGTTCCTTAATCGTGAATTCGCCGGGGTTGCCAATGTTTACGGGCCCCACAAAGTCGTCGCCGGTGGCCATCATCTTGATCATGCCGTTCACCAGGTCATCAACATATTGGAAGCTACGTGTTTGGGAACCATCGCCAAAAATCGTGATATTTTGGTTTTTAAGTGCCTGGATAATAAAGTTGGAAACAACACGGCCGTCGTTGGGATGCATGCGGGGGCCGTAGGTGTTGAAAATCCTTATAATTTTTATCCTTACGTCATTTTGATGATAATAGTTCATGAACAAGGTCTCGGCAACCCTTTTGCCTTCGTCATAGCAAGAGCGAATGCCTATGGGGTTCACATGTCCCCAATAGCTTTCGGTTTGCGGATGGACCTGGGGATCGCCATAAACTTCGCTGGTCGATGCTTGCAAAACTTTAGCCTTTATCCGTTTTGCAAGTCCCAGCATATTAATTGCCCCCATCACGGAAGTCTTAACGGTTTTTATGCCATTGTATTGATAATGAACGGGTGAGGCAGGGCATGCCAAATTGTAAATCTCGTCAACTTCGATAAAGAAAGGCATGGTTACATCATGTCGGATTACTTCAAAGAATTTGTTGTCCATCAAATGGACGATATTTCTTTTTTGACCCGTAAAGTAGTTGTCGAGGGAAATAACTTCATGGCCATCGTTAAGAAGCCGCTCGCATAAGTGCGAGCCGAGAAAGCCCGCGCCTCCGGTTACTAATATTCGTTTCATAAGGTAAAGTTTTGTTATTATTTGTATTCGGAGAGGACAAAATTCATTAATAAGCTATTTTGTCCCAATTCCGAAATATGTAAATCCTTCTGCCCTTACTTCGTCAACATCGTAAACGTTTCTTCCGTCAAATATTACTTTGTTGGTAAGAAGTTTCGACATGACGTTGAAGTTAGGAAATTTGAATTCCGGCCATTCCGTGACCAGGAACAATGCATCGGCATCGATTATTGCCTCATATTGGTCTTTGCAATACTCTATTTTATCGCCCAGGATTCTTTTGGCCTCTTCCATCGATACCGGGTCGTAAGCCTTCACTTTTGCGCCTTGGGCAAGAAGTTTGTTGATGATGACCACTGATGGGGCCTCTCGCATATCATCGGTTTGCGGCTTAAATGATAAGCCCCACATCGCAAACGTTTTACCGTTAAGATCTTCATCGAAATATTTCATTGCTTTTGAGAAAAGAACAAATTTTTGACGTTCGTTAACTCTTTCTACCGCTTTTAATACCTCAAGGCTGTAGCCAAAGTCGTCGGATGTTTTTATCAAGGCTTTTACGTCTTTTGGAAAGCAAGACCCACCGTAACCGGTGCCGGGATAAATAAAGTACCTGCCTATCCTGCGATCGCTTCCGATACCTTTCCTTACCATGTTTACGTCGGCGCCAACAATTTCGCACATGTTAGCAATGTCGTTCATAAAACTGATCTTGGTAGCAAGCATTGAGTTCGCCGTGTATTTTGTCATCTCGGCCGATGTGATGTCCATAAAGATAACAGGGTGGCCGTTCATGGTGAATGGCTTGTATAGTTTCTCCATTACGTGTTTTGCTTTGTCGGAGTCGATACCGACGACGATCCTGTCAGGTTTTAAGAAGTCGTCAACGGCGGCGCCTTCCTTGAGGAATTCAGGATTTGAGGCAACATCGAACTCAATGTCCGCACCTCTTTCGTCAAGAGCATCTTTCATCGCTTTCCTTACCTTCTCCGCCGTGCCAACCGGAACCGTGCTTTTTGTTACCATAAGCACATAATCGCTCATGTTTTCTGCAACTTCCTTTGCAACTTGCAGAACATATTTCAAATCAGCGCTGCCGTCTTCGTCAGGTGGGGTCCCAACCGCACCAAAAACAACATTTACCCCGTCAAGGCTTTCCGATAGCTTAGTGCTAAAATGTAACCTGCCTTTCTGAACGTTGCGTTCAACCATATCCTCCAGGCCCGGCTCATAGATGGGGATGATTCCTTTATTTAGGTTTTCGATTTTCTTTTTATCGATATCAACACATGTAACATCAATACCGACTTCTGCGAAACAAGTGCCTGTTACCAGGCCTACATATCCGGTTCCTACTATTGTTATTTTCATACTATTTTATTTTTTTCTGTTTTTAACAAAGTTAAATATTTTTTTTAAACGGGCAAATATATGTTAATTTATTAACAGTACTTAAATCTTATACGATAAACTTAAGCCGAAAGATTCTTTCAACTGAAGTCGCGGCCCTTGGGAAACCAAGGTTTTTATGCCATCAATAACCTCATATTCAGATATTAAAGTATTGTCGTCATATTTTAGGTGAAAGTATAATACTGAAGAAAAAAGCTTGTTGATGGTAAACACTATCCTGGTGTCCCAATCAACATCGATGTTCCACCTGTTCGATTTTACATAGTCGGTATAATTGTTGTAAAGGCTGAGCGTGCTTCGTAGGTCAATATTTTTCATTACCTTTTTTTTATAAGAGGTAAGTAACTTAACGCCCAATTCGCTCAACAGGTTCTCGCCGGGAACCAATATATTTCCCGAGCTGTCAGCTACTGCTTTTTTTACGCCGTACGCACCACTGTTGGCAAGGTTTTGATCGAGCACCATAGTTAATTTCCCTGCTAAGGGGCTCATATATACATGAAACTCTTCTTCGGGCTTGAAATTTAAGCCTACAGAGATATTTATATATCCGGGAGCAAGAAAAGTCGAGATTTTTGTTGAGTCGTCGGGGTATTTATAACCGTTTGCAAATTGCGACTTAAATGTGAGCAATCCGGTTATATGCCAGTTTTTCCCGGTTTTATGGCTTACTGCCCATAATAAATCGAATAGATCATCGGTTTTTTCGACTCGTTTGTCGATGTAGCCTACCAAGCCAAAGGCGATTTTTCCGTTATGATCGAAGGTAAAACGATCCTTCTTATATTGAAGGTCGTATTCGGTACTTATTTTGCTGGAGAGGGAGCTTTCGCCGCCCGATGCCCAGTTTAAAAAGGCAATCTGGTTGAAAGCTAGCATGTTCAGCGACTTAAATGTCCATGCTTTAGTGCTGTCGGACGAAACGGTATCAGCCGGTCGGACAGCGGATGCCGTATAAAACACCAAAGCGAAGAATATTAAGAACGAATATTTTTTCATATTCATAACAAATCAAATATAGCTTACTTGAGCCATTTATCTAACCAATTAAAAAATACCCTTTGCCACAGGATTGCGTTCTGAGGTTGCAATATCCAATGGTTCTCGTCAGGGAAATAGAGGTATTCGGCCGGAACGCCCCTTAACACTGCTGCGTTGAAGGCTGTCATTCCCTGTGTTACCACAACACGATAATCTTTCTCGCTATGGATGATAAGGATAGGCGTGTCCCAATTTCCAACAAGTTTATGAGGTGAATGGGCATAGGCTTCCTGAGCAACTTCATTATCTTTCTCCCAGAATGGCCCGCCTTTGTCCCAGTTCTCGAACCACATCTCCTCAGTTTCGAGATATTGAGCTTCCTCGTTGAAGATGCCGTCGTGGGCTATAAACGCCTTGAAGCGTTGATTATGTATCCCTGCAAGGTAATAAACCGCATATCCGCCGGCACTTGCCCCTACGGCGCCCAATTTGTCCTCGTCAACATAAGGTTCTTTTGCCATTTCATCGATCGCAGTTAAATAATCCTGCATGCTCTTGCCGTGATAATCGCCGGAAATTTGCTCCTGCCATGCTTGACCGAAGCCTGATACACCCCTTCGCGCCGGTGCGACGATAATATATCCGTTGGCGGCCATCAGCTGATAGTTCCACCTATAATGAAAACTCTGGCTTAGCGGCCCCTGTGGCCCGCCTTTGCAATAGAGTAGTGTAGGGTATTTTTTGCTCGCATCGAAATGCGGTGGGTAGATGACGAATACCTGCATGTCTTTTCCGTCAGCGGTTTTCATCCACCTTTCCTCGGTTTTCCCCATGCTTATCCGGCTCAAAAGCTCTTTGTTGGTGAATGTAATTTGAGTCGCGCTTCCTTTCCTTTCGTCAATGGCGAAAATCTCGGTCGGGAACGACATTGTTTGTTTGGCGGCAATCAGTTTCTTATTGGCGACCCCAACGCTCCTGTAATCATGAAGCCCTGTTGTAATTTGCTTAATATCAGCCTTTTTTATATTGTAGGCATAAATTTGAAATGCACCGTGCCAGTCGCTGGTGAAATATATCTTTTTACTATCTGCCGACCATCTGAGATTGCCGACATTTTGATCGAAGCCCTTGGTGGCATAAGTTTTGTCACCTGTTTCCAGGTTCATGATGAACATACGGTTTTGGTCTGATTCATAGCCCTCGCGCTCCATGCTTTCCCATGCAACATATTTCCCGTCGGGCGAAAAAACAGGCGACACATCAAAGCCCATCATTCCGTGGCTGATATTTTTGGTTTCGCCGGAAACGGTATTATAAAAATATATATCCGAATTAGTGGACAAGGAGGCGGCCTTCCCAATGAGCTTCTTGCTTGTATAGGCTATGGTCTTGCTGTCAGGCGACCAGTTGACCTGCTCGATGCCCCCAAACGGCTTCAATGGCGATTGGTATGCCTCGCCTTCCATTAAGTCAATGTCGTTGCTGATGGTCTTTCCGTCATAGTCGGCCATAAAAACGTGGCTGTATGTATCGACCCATTGATCCCAGTGGCGGTACATCAAATCATTATTTATCCTGCCTGTAGTTTTCGGAAGCCCCTTATAAAGATCCTCAAACTTGCTTTTTAAGGCAACTTCTTTAGTATAGAGTATTTTTGTTTGATCCGGTGAATACTTAAATGCCGTTACTCCACCGTCGAAATTTGATATTTGCTTTCTTCCGCTGCCATCGGGATTCATCTCAAATAATTGAACGCTTCCGTTTTCGGCAGAAAGGAAACCTATTTTCTTGCCGTCGGGCCTCCATACGGCATTAAACTCGCTTTTGGCCGTCTTTGTGATTTGTTTCCCGTTCTCCCCATTGATATCAACGAGATATAAATCCCTGTTCCCTTTGTTTTGATCTATGGAATAATACGAAACACCGTATAGGACAGTGTTTCCGTCGGGTGAGACCTCAATGCCGCCTACCCTTCCAAATGCCCAAAGCACTTCGGGGGTCATCAAGTCGTTTTCAAGTTCAACATCCTGTTTGCCAATAATTTCCTGTGCGCATGCTGCAAAAGAAAAAAGCAGCAAGGCAAATACCGCGGATAACTTTTTCATATAATGATATTTAATGTTTCAAGTAATAATCTCATAAAAAATAAGCGACAAAAATATAAAAGGATTTGGTTATAATCACCTTTTTCTTGTTAATTTGTAAGGCGTTACTACGATTTTTGTAAATTTGGGGTGTTAAACCAAAATCAATTTATCATGAAAGTACTTAAAGTATTAGGAATTATCGTTTTAATAATAGTGGCGCTAGTATTTATAATTCCGCTATTTATGGCCGATACTACATCGGTTTCCGCCGATATCAGTATTAAAGCAAGTCCGGCAACTGTATTCCACCAGGTGAGCAAACTTAAGAATTGGGAGAATTGGTCTCCATTCGAATCGGACAGTACTATTGTAAATACTTATGAAGGAACCGAAAGGGGAACTGGAGCAATTAGGAGCTGGGATGGCGAAAAGATTGGTAGCGGGAGCATGGCGATTATCGAGAGTGTCCCTTACAATAAAATTGTAAACAAACTAGAGTTCGGGGATGGTAGCGAAGGCAAAGGAAGCTGGAGCTTCGACCCGAGAGGCGATAGCGTGGATGTTATTTGGTCTATCACAATAAGTAACTTATCGTATCCCATGGGCAAGTTAATTGGCCCGATCATGAAAACAATGCTTGAGCCGATGCTGAAAAAAGGTCTTGCTTCCCTGAGGGAAATCTCCGAGAAAGAAGGCTATATACCAGATATACAGGTTGTTGAACTCCCCAGAATAGTAACATTGGCAATTTACGACTCGACGAAAATATCCGGCATAGGCAGTTTGCTTGAGACTAATTATTCCAAGCTTATGAATTATATTAAGGAAAGAGGATATCAGATTACTGGTGCCCCCTTGGCTGTTTATCATAATTGGGACCCTTCCGGATATATAAAAATTAGTGCTGCAATACCATTAACGAACAATGTTAAAGGAAGGAAAGAAATTCAAAAGTTTGAGATTAATGCCGGAAAAGCTGTATTTGTCGAGCATTTTGGCGGATATGATACAGGCAAGGCCCACGAGGCAATAGATGAATATATCAAAGATTTTAACCTTAGGACAAAGGATTTTATCTGGGAAACATATATCACCGATCCTTCGACGGAGCCTGACAGCAGCAAATGGCAGACGAACATCTATTATCCTTTAAAATAATAGTAAGTATCTATGCAATAGTTTGTTATGGCTTTGTATGGGTTTTTTGCAGGCTTTCGTCAATAATCTATCATTTTCATAAATTCTTCTTCCGATATTATACTGATGCCAAGTTTTTCGGCTTTTGCCAGCTTGGCCGGCCCCATTTTTTCTCCTGCCAACAGATAATTTGTCTTTGCGGATATCGACCCTATGTTCTTACCGCCGTTTTCCTCTATCAGCCGTTTTATTTCATTGCGGCTAAATTGCCCGAAAACACCACTTACGACAAAGCTTTTACCTTCTAGATTATTGGTCTTGGCTATGTTGTCCTGTTCATGGACTTCAAAATTAAGCCCCGACTTTTTTAGCTCTTCTATGATTGCTTGGTGTTTTGGGTCTTTGAACCATTCGTTTAGCGATATGGCAATTTTATCGCCGATGTCCTCAAGTTCGGTAAGTTGCTCAATACTGGCATTTTTCAGCTTTTCAATGGATTTAAAATGGGCCACTAGTTTTTTTGCCACGGTTTCGCCGATATGTCTTATTCCAAGGGCAAATAAAACTTTCTCGAAACCTAGTTTCTTCGAGTTTTCTATGCCGTTCAATATATTTCTGACCGACTTGTCCTGGAGGCTAACTTTCTTCTCCTTTTTTTCTTCCGTTGCCGGGATGATTTTTTCGAGCCCGATTAGTGAGTCATAATCAAGTTTATATAAATCGGCAACATTGCTCAGCAGGCCGTTATCGTAAAGCATTTCCACCTTGCCTTCGCCGAGGCTGTCGATATTCATGGCCTTGCGCGATATAAAATGCTCAAGTTTCCCTTTTATTTGCGGAGGGCAATTATCCTGGTTTGGGCAATAAAACGCTGATTCGCCCTCTGATCGAACTAAACTGCTTCGGCATTCCGGACAAACCGGGGCAAATTCAACCTTATCGGCATCGGGCTTTCTTTTTGATTTATTGATGCCGACAATTTTAGGGATTATCTCGCCTCCTTTTTCCACATAAACAAAATCGCGATAATGGAGGTCGAGGTTTTCGATTATGTCGGCATTATGCAAACTTGCCCTTTTAACTATTGTCCCGGCAAGTTGGACAGGCTTTAAATTGGCCACAGGTGTAACCGCGCCGGTTCTTCCTACTTGAAACCCAACTGATATCAAGATCGTTTCCGCCCTTTCGGCCTTAAACTTATATGCAATGGCCCAACGCGGGCTTTTGGCGGTAAACCCAAGTTGCTGCTGCATCTTGAGCTGGTTCACCTTGATTACGATACCGTCGATCTCGTAAGGCAAATGATGACGCCCTTCCTCCCAGTCGTTGATGAATTCCAGGATTTCATCGATATTCCTGCAAAGAGCCATGTTCTTTGATATTTTAAATCCCAGCGAAGCGGCATATTGCATTGCGTCATAGTGAGTTTCCGCATTATTATAAGTTATGGGAAAATAATAAAGGAAACAATCGAGTTTGCGATGGGCAACCTCTTTGGGATCCTGCATTTTCAAGGTACCTGAAGCGGAATTCCGCGGGTTTGCAAAAGCTTGTTCCCCATTTTCCAGTCTCTCCTTGTTAATGCGCTCGAAATCCTTGAGCGGGAAAAAGATCTCGCCCCTTATTTCGAGTTCCCCGGGATAGTTCCCCCTTAGTTTTAGGGGAATACTTTTTATAGTCTTGACATTATTCGTAACATCATCGCCTTGATTTCCATCACCCCTTGTAACTGCTTGGACAAGAATGCCTTTCTCGTAGCGCAAACCAATTGCTACCCCATCATATTTTAGCTCGCAAACATATTCAACCTCCTTACCGACTATTTTCCTTACCCTCTGGTCGAAATCGCGGATGTCTTGTTCCGAATATGAGTTCGATAAGGAAAGCATAGGGTATTTATGTTCGACGCTGAGGAAGTCTTTGGTAGGTTCGCCGCCAACACGTTGGGTGGGGGAGTCGGGCTGTCGCAACCCGGGGAACTCGTTTTCCAGTTGCTCCAGCTCCTTAAGTTTTAGATCGAAATCATAATCGCTTATCAATGATCTTGAAAGCACATAATAATTATAGTTGTATTCCCTAAGTTCATCACTAAGGGCGGCAATTTTATTTTTGGCTTCTATCTCTGTCATAATATTTCAAAATTAGGTAAATATATCAAATCTCATTTTTTAAATCAGCAAAACGACAATTCTCTAATTTATTCCTTTTTTGATGCGGGCTGTATTTCGATAAATATAGATGTTCTCATTGGCGTTTATCGGATTTAGCCAATGCAAGACCCTGTCGGCCATGCCCGGTTCAATGGTTGTTTCATAAACAAGTCCCGGCAAATACCCCTGGATGTTTTTTACCCTTTCCTCAAGATTGTCCGGCTGGTAAAACAAAACGAAATCAGGTTGTCGGCCAATGGAGTCCCATCCTTTTTCAAGAGAAAGCTTTTTTATGTCAACGTCTTTCATTATTGCATCATAGTTTACCCATTTATCGAGATAATACATTGGAGGAAAGCGTGTTACATTTCTGTTGTCATCTTCTATCACAAAGTATTCAATCTGCTTATAAGCAGAAAGGTATTCCATGCTTTCAACGCGGGCTTTTTTTGAATACATAAAGCTTACCGGAAGCAGCAGCAAGGTGTTCAGGGCCCAGAAGATTATGATGGATATTCTTGATGCTTTCTCCCATGCCGGCGAATTAAGTTTGTCCAAAATGGAATTCCAGCCAATGATTCCTGAAATAATTATAAGCGGAATAATGGTAACAACGAAGCGCTCTTGCTTATTCGGATAATATGAATGAAAGGCCAAAAAGATTATTACCGGGACGAAAATGACGGCTAGTTTTTTCCAGTTATATAAAAACCCGCTCATAAGCGAGATGCTATATGGGGGAATGAGCACTGCCAGTATGAACATGATATAAACAAACCAGGGCCCAACGGTGTATGACTGGGCACTTTCCATATTATAACTTACATATTCGATCAGTTGTGCAAATGGATATCCCCAAAAATAATAATCCACCAGACCCTGGAAAATAGCGACGCTGGCAATGAATCCAAGAGCGAGGAAAAGTACTTCCTTAATTCTGTTCTTAAACAGGAATACCAATCCTATTCCGCCTGTCAGAAGAACAGTTTGTAAACGGATGTTGAAAGCCAAGCCGAATAAAAAACCAGCAACAAGCCAGGTGAGCAGTTTCCCCTTGTTGTTTAGTAAAAGGTATAAAGGCCATAAAATCAGTGGGATACTAACGTATTCAATCAAGTTTCTTACGCTAAGGAATGGAAATAGCCAAAGCAGGGCAAGTATCCAGCCAACCGTTTTGGCATTTTTTGGGTTGGATAGTTTTAGTGTGATTTTATAGCCGTAAATAATTATCAATAGCGACCAGATCGCATGTATCGCTCTCACGAAATACATTTTGCCTTGGGGGTTGCTGATGCCGATAAATTCCAGGAATTTAAAGAAATAAAACATCAAGCCCGTATAAAAGAAACTAAATTTTACCGGCCCCGTATTTCCGGTCGTCCATGGGAGCCAATGATAATAATCGGTTTTATCGACCCATGATTGAGCAATTTCTATGATCAGGAACTGGTCGTCGATCCAACCGAAGCCTTTTGAAAATAATACAGCAAAAAACCGAAATAGCAAACCTGCAAACAATATGGTTCGCAGAGGATTTTGCTTATAATAATTTCTTAGGTTTTCCAGCATATCATATAATTACCAATCAACTTTGTCCCTGTTAACGGGCATTGTCATACATCTGGCACCGCCGCCACCTCTCGATAGCTCGTTGCCCTTGATAGTAACAACGGCTTTTTTATAATCGTTCAAATCTTTATATCCGTTAACAATGTCCTTGGCTGTGATTACCTCAAAACCATGTTTGTTCATTTCCTCTATGGTATAAACATTTCTTCCGTAGCCGATAACTTTCCCGGGCTCGATAGCGAAGAAGTTAGCACCGCTTTGCCATTGTTCCCTTTCCATTTTTCTGATGTCGCTTCTCCCGCCGCAAAGAACCGGCTCCAGGTCCATTCCTAGCGATCGCAGGGCCACCAAAATATTTTTCTCTTCCTTTATAGAGGCCACCTTGCCGCCGTCAACCGTAATATGAATTGTTAAATGCCGGGTGGCGTTAACTATGAGCGGCTCGAAAATCATGCACTTATCCTTGTCAAGAAAGGTAAAGGTCATATCCAGATGGATGAATGATTCAGGGGTTCGGGGAAGTTCCTGGACAATAATATGTTGCACTCCGGATTTGGTCTTCACGTATTCTATCAAGGCATCGATGCCTTGGGAAGATGTCCTGTCACCTTTTCCAACTAAAATAATATCATCACGGGCAACCAGAACGTCGCCTCCTTCGATGGTGCCTTTTCCCGTTTCGTCGTAAACTGAACTGGGTGATAGGGTTTTCGCCTTAAAGGTAGGGTGGTGCTTGAATATAGATTCCATTATCAGTGTTTCCCTGCCCCTTACGTTTTTGGCCATGGTGCTTATCATGGCAGTATTGCCCATGCTAAAACTGGCATCGCGCGTGAAGAAAAAGTTCGGCAGGGGATTAAGGCAATACTTTTCGTCGTCGAGGAAACGTGTCAGGTTGTCCTTTTTCATTTCGATGCCCTCAATCAATTGTGCCGCCAGCTCCTTGCCGGGAAGAGCCTCTATATAATCGCAAACATTGCGGTATTCATGTTTTTCGCTTATGCATATCCTGCTTATCAGGTCATGTTTTACATTTTCATTTTCCATAATGTCCTGAAGCAGTTCCTTTATTTCGAATACGTTGGTGTATTTTTTTAGTACACCGACAAAGTTCCTGTATTCAGGCAACGCGATGGCAAGGTTCAAAATGTCGCTATAAAGGGCTCTTTGTGCATTTTCGGGTGTCATGTTCTCAACTTCAGGGCCCGGGATATGAACAATAACCCCCTTCAGTTTTCCTATCTCCGAATTTACATCAATGGCGATTGGTGCTTTCATGGTCTAAATAATTATTCGATGCGCAAAACTAATCATTATCGGCATTCGGACTTATGTATTCGTAAGTATTGCCCAAGGAGTCCAGGTATTTTAATAAGTCGCTAAACTTCAATACTAGTGACGCTGTATTGTCGTTGGGATGGAAACTAATCTTGTCGGACGACTTAAGTTGCTCATCCATAAATACATGCACATGATGGTCAGTATCGTTTATAAGGCCGAAAGGTGATACCGACCCGGCTTTTACGCCTAGGTACCTGGCAAGTCTTTTCTCCGACCCGAAACTCAATTTGCCTTGCTTGAGTTTTTTTTCCAGGCCTTTTAAAACAAAAGGGGTAGTATCCTTTATTATCACCAAATAATGCCTGTTTCCTTTGTGGTTCCTGAAAAACAAATTTTTGCAATGCATGGCGTCGATATCTTTCCAGTATTCCTGCGCTATTTCTATGGTGTTTAGCGGCGGGTGCTCATAAACATCATATTCGATGTTTAGTGATTTAAGCATTTGGTAAACCTTTTCCCTCTTTTCCTTTAATTCCTCATCGTGCATATTTAACGAAATTTGCTTTAATGGATATTTCAAAAGTTTTTCAAAAATATCAAAAAAAAGTCCGGCGATATAAACCACCGAACTTTTTTATGGCTATTAATTTTGCTAATCGACCCAGTCGGCAATGAACAAATTAGTGTTTTTGGTTCCCCCGTTATTTCTGTTGGATGAGAATATAAGTTTTTTGCCGTCGTTCGAGAACATGGGGAATGCATCAAAGATGTGGTCGTAAGTAATTTGTTCCAAGCCTGTTCCGTCAGTATTTATCATAAAGAGGTTGAACTCGAAACCGCGTTTCCCTTTATGGTTAGAGCTAAATATCACTTTGTTCCCGGATGGGTGGAAGTAGGGCGCCCAGTTGGCTTTTCCGAGATGTGTTATCTGGCGAAGCCCGCTGCCGTCAACGTTGCAGATGTAAAGTTCCATGTGCGTGGGCATTACCAGGCCTTGTTTAAGAAGGTCTTTATATTCTTTGATATCAGCCTCAGTTTTAGGTCGAGATGAGCGAAAGATGAGTTTAGTGCCGTCGGGCGAAAAGAATGCTCCGCCGTCATAGCCGAGTTCATCTGTTATTTGTACTTGATTGCTGCCGTCGATATCGCAGGTATAAAGCTCAAGGTCGCCGCTTCTGTCTGATGTGAAGACAATCTTGTCGCCCTGACGCGAGACTGTTGCCTCAGCATCGTAGCCCGGGCCGCTGACCAGGGTGTCAACAATTTTCCCGTCCAAATTTGCCACGTAAATGTCGAAGTCGGGATAAATAGGCCAGACATATTTTCCGTCCGTCCTTCTTTCCGGGTCGGGAGGACAACTGTCGCCGCCCGAGCGGGTTGACGCATATAATATTGTCGTGTCGCCCGGCAGGAAGTATGAACATGTTGTTCTGCCAAGCCCTTCGCTGATGAGCTTCGGCATTTTGTCCGTCATATCGCCATCGGAAAAAGAAAAACGATAAATTTGATCACAGGGAGCGTCCCATGCAGGGTTTTTGGCCTGGAAGCTTATCATGCTGTTGTCGAAACTGAAATATGCCTCGGCATTATCGCCGCCGGCAGTAAGCTGTTTTATATTGGCAAGGTGTTTTTCTTGTTTATAGTGAACCGTGGTATCGGGCGTCGCGCCGGTATCGTGATGGTTGTCCCCGCCATCTGGGCTGGTGTCGTTTTCGCATGCTGCTGCAAAAAACACTAAGGCAATGATTGTCAGAAAATTAAGTTTCATATTTTTATATTTGTTATATTATTGATATTCGGGGTAAAGATATTAATTTGAAAATACCGAGTTAATGAGATATATCATGATTTAATCCTCTATCCATTTAATGATCTTTTTGTTGCCCGGCTCAACCCACGGGTTTATAACATATTCTATTTTTCCGTTGGTCCCGATCAGGTATTTTTGAAAATTCCATTTCACCTTGGAGTTGGAGGTCCCATTTAGATCTTTGTCGGTGAGCCATTTATACAGAGGGTGGATATCATCGCCCTTGACTGATATTTTGGACATGATCGGGAAGCTTACCCCATAGTTGAGAGTACAGAACTGCTTGATTTCCTCATCGGTGCCGGGTTCCTGTTCCTTAAAATTATTTGCAGGAAAGGCGATGATAACGAAGTTGTCATCCTTATAGGTTTCATAAAGTTTTTCAAGTGCTTCGTATTGGGGCGTAAATCCACATTTCGAGGCCACGTTTACTATCATTACTTTTTTGCCCTCCAATTGTTTCAGAGCATATTCGTTGCCATCGATATCCTTGACGGCAAAGCCGTAAATAGAGTTTTGTGAATCAGCAATATACGCTGACAATAAGATACTTGCAATTAAAATAATTTTTTTCATAGGAGAAAATATTTAGTTTTTATAAATGGCGCTTATGGGATAATGATCCGACCTCAGGATTTTATGTTTTTTAAAGTCAAGAATTTCCAGTTCATGGCTCGCGAAGATATAGTCGATGCGCAAAAAAGGAATTTTGCCCGCATAGCTAATTCCCATACCAAGGCCTTTTTCGCTAAATGCGTCAACCAATAAATCCTCTATGTTTTTGTAAACGAAGGATGATGGCGTATCATTGAAGTCGCCTGCCAACAGTATCTTAAAAGGCGATCCCTTAATTTCTTCAGCAAGCAGTTCGGCTTGTTTCTGCCTCAAAATGAAGGCGTTAGTAAGTTTGCTGTAAACCTCGGTGGCTTTGTTCCTGAAAGCCTTATTATCTTCAACTTCCGGCTTTACAACAAAATCGATATCGGAAGGCGTCAGGCTAATGCTCGCCAGGTGGATATTGAAAACCCTCAAGGTGTCGTCGTTTATCAACAAATCGGTATAAATGGCAAAGGTACGGCTGCCCTCGAATTTAAGCTTACCTTTGTTAACGGCCTTGTTTTTCGAGAAAATCACTAAACCCGTAAGATAGTTATAGCGCGGGCTATAATAGCTCTCATAGTAATAAGTGCCTGAGTTTAGGGTGTCGCGGATTTTCTTCAGGGGCTCATAGATGTTTTTGTTGTGCGATTGAAACTCCTGTAAACAAACTATGTCGGCCTTTTGCTTGACTATAAAACTCAGTATGTCGTTTTTTACGATAAGCTTGGTAAATTTATCGTCAGCCTGGAACTGCCTCACATTATACGATAGCACTTTTATTTGCATACTGTCGGTCTCAGTGTTATTGTTAATCGAAAAGTTGAATGTGTGGGCTAAGTTTGAAATGCCAAAAAAAATCACGACTGCGGAAATAATCACATATCTTTTCTTGACGAACAGCCAAAACAGCATAAATATTAAGTTAACGATCAGTATTACAGGATAGTACAATCCTAAAACAGCAATAAAGGGATAATCGGATGCATGGGTGAAGGAAGCTGGAAGCGAGAAGGCGAGCAAGACGGCAACAATGGTATTTGCCGCTGCGAACATGAGTTTCAATAATTTATATTTTGTTTTTTTCGCCAACCGATTAGTTTTTATTACTGCTTTTGAACAGGAGTTCTTTTTCTTCCTTGCTCAGGCTTGAATAGCCCGAAACGGATATTTTATCCAATATCTTGTCTATTTCCGCCTGTGAGGCATGCCTTCTTTTATTATATTCATCGTCGTTCATTGGGCGTCCTGAAGCAGGTCGGGAGGTTGAGAATTTATCTGTTTTTCCGCCCCAGCTGAATTTCGGGAATTTTATCTTAGGGAATGAGCCATATAGATCATTGCCTTTCTTAAGATAAAATGCGTATAAGAATCCCCATAAGGCACCGCCTAAATGTGCAATATGGCCACCGGCATTCCCTGACTGTATGCTCAATACATCGATTAATATCATGACCAGTGCAAGATACTTCAGCTTTATCCTACCAAACAAAAACAAGTGAACGGTATAATCAGGCACATAGGTAGATATGGCAACTACTATAGCAAGCACCGAGGCCGAAGCCCCCAAGGCCATGGCTTGGGAGCTCACATCCTCAAAAACAGGAAAAACATTGAACGCAAGTACGAAAAATACGGCTCCGCTAATCCCACCGATCAGGTAGGTCCACAGCAGCTTGACGCTGCTAAGGTATTCCTGAAAGATAATTCCCCCGAAATAAAGCAGTATCATATTAAAGAACAGATGAAAAAAGCCTTCGTGCAAGAACATATATGTTATTATAGTCCACGGCCTTAAAGCAAGGGTCCCCATATTTGAGGGCAATGCCAGCCATCTTCCCAGCGGACTGACCACCCATGCCGAATTGCCCGTAAAAAGCCATGTTAAAGTACTTACTATGGTTACGATCAAAAACACGGCAGTATTGATAAGGATAAGTCGCGAGATAATATTCTTGCTCAAAAAAACCTGTTTTAATATATCTGACGGAGTGCGCTGAAACTGATTAAAGCCTTGCATTTTTAATATTTTTAAAAGAATTTTGTGTTAATAGGGTCTGTCTTTCGACCTCCACAACCTTATCAGGAGATAACCGAACAACATCCCGCCGAGGTGGGCGAAATGTGCAACATTATCACTCTGGCTATTAGCAAAACCCATATAAACCTCAATTGCCCCATAGATCATCACAAAGTATTTTGCCTTTATGGGAATGGCAAAATATACGTAAATAAGCGTATTTGGGAACATCATGCCAAAGGCGAGCAGGATGCCGAAGACTGCGCCCGAAGCACCGATAACTACCTGCTGGTTGAGGAAATAGTATTTGTAATCGGATAAAAAACTAACAATTGCCTGCAATGCCTGATGATTATCGGGATTGGTTTCTGCCAGGGCCAAGGTTTGCTTAAACTTAACATACTCGTTCCATATATCACCAGAATATTCGCTGATGCGGAAGGGATGCCCTTGGTTGAAAGCCATAAGCGACTCGACGCTAGGGTTTTGGATTATGCTGTTTATGGAGCTTATAGTCGGGTTGATTTCCACATAAACCCATAAGATATAAACTAGTCCGGCCCCTATGCCTGTTACCATATAATAAATAAGGAAGCGTTTTGGCCCCCATACGTTTTCAAGGGTATTCCCGAACATCCAAAGGGCGAACATATTGAACAATATGTGCATAAAGCTTGTAGGGCTGTGCATGAACATATAACTGACAATCTGCCATATCTTAAAATCGGCGGCGGCAGGGTAGTGGAGGCCGAGATATTTTACCAGGTCGATGTTGAATGAAGAGCCCAGGGCAAGCGTTGCCAGGTAAAACAAAACATTTATTATCAAGAGGTTTTTAATAACCGGTGGTAGCATCTTAAAACCCGATGGTCGGTATTGTTGCATATTGTTTTTTTATTGTACTGTTAAACAGTAAATTAAATAATACTATCTTATAAGTTTGTCTATTTCCTCTAATGTCAAAATAGTAAGTACGTCTTTTCCTCCCGGTGATTTCTCGGGAACGGCACAGGCAAACAAATTGTTGAAAATATCGTCCATTTCTTCTTGTGCGAGCCTAACGCCCGGCTTTATCGACAAATTTGATGCCATTGTCCGGGCTAAAATAATGTTTTTGTCAAACGACAAGGAAGAGGATTCCTTTTTATAGTTTTCGATTATGCTTTCCAGGGTGGCTTTGGTATCGCTTTCGCTCATGCCGACGGGCAGCCCGTTTATAACGAAACCGTTTTGCCCGAATTCTTCCATGTCAAAACCCAGTGAGGCCAATTCGTTCTCCAGTTCCTTGATGATTTGTGCATCCGAATGGGAAAAGGACATGTTTATGGGAAATAGTTGCTGCTGCGATGCTTTTGCCCGACGGTTTATCCTTTCCAGATATTGTTCGTAGAGTATCCTCTCGTGCGCCCTTTGCTGATTCACCAATATCAGTCCGGAGCGTACCGAGCTAACTATGTATTTGTTGTGCAATTGAAAGAACTGGCTCGTGGCCGGCTTTTCCTCCAGCTCTATTTTTTTCTGTTCATGCTTTTGAGGAGGATCCCCTTTGTCAGTAGCCTGATTTTTCAGGTCTGCATAAAGCTGCTCCCAGTTTTGGTCCACTTTTGGTTTTAGGAACCCTTTTGAATAATCATGATCGGGGCTCTTGGCAAAAGGGTTGTAATCGGGGTCAACGGTAATCCCAGGCTGTTTTATTTCTTTGTCGGGCGGTGAACCCAAGGCAGACTCGACAGTGGGGTCAACATCGAAGTCGATTGTGGGGGTTAGCGTATGCTTTCCGATTGACTGCTTTGCGGCAGCGTGCAGTATGGCATAAATATAACGGGCATCCTTAAAGTTGACTTCTGTTTTCGTGGGATGTATGTTGATGTCGATATCGGCGGGATCCATATCTATTTTTATGAAATACGAAGGGAACACATCTCCTGCGAGCAGTTCGTTATAAGCATTGTTTACGGCATGGTTCAGGTAAGCATGTTTGATAAACCTGCCATTAACGAAAAAGTATTGCTCGCCCCTGGTCTTCTTTGCAAATTGTGGTTTCCCGATAAATCCCGAAATAGATACCAAATCGGTTTTTTGCTCGATATGTATTATCCTTTGGTCATATATTTTACCGTAAATCGACACGAGCCGGAATTTAAAGCTTCCTTTTTCAAGTTTATAAACCACTTTATCGTTATTCGTGAGCGTAAAGGCAATTTCGGGGTTCACCATGGCCACCCTGATGAATTCTTCATAAATATGCCTTGTTTCGGCAGCATTGGATTTGAGGAAGCTGCGCCGTGCAGGAACATTGAAAAAAAGGTTCTTGACCATAATATTTGTTCCTGGCGAACATTGGCAGGCTTCCTGGCTTTTCAGTTCCGAGCCCTCTATAATTATGTGGGTGCCAAGTTCTTTGTCATGCATCCTGGTCTTGGTCTCTAGATGGGCAATGGCGGCAATTGATGCCATTGCCTCGCCGCGGAACCCCATTGTCCTTATGGCGAACAAGTCTTCGGCTTTGTTTATTTTTGAAGTAGCATGGCGTTCAAAGCACATTCGTGCATCTATGCTCGTCATACCGCTGCCATTGTCGATAACCTGGATTAGCGTTTTGCCTGCATCCTTGATTATCAGGCTGATATCGCTGGCGCCTGCGTCAACGGAATTTTCGAGCAACTCCTTTACCGCAGAGGCGGGCCTTTGTATTACCTCGCCTGCCGCAATTTGATTGGCTACGGAATCAGGCAATTGTTTTATTATACTGAGCATAAAGTGTTATCGTTCATTAATTATATATGATTTTATTACTTCCTTATGCCAAAAAGAGCAACTAAGTTATCCACGAAATCCGTAAAGAAAATAAAATATATGCTACCTATTATCAACGCGGCATAAATTAAATAATAAAATATGGCAGTTTTTGATTTAGTTTCCTTTTCGTCATCTTTCCCCCATCTGACTGATATTCTTGATCGAAGGCTGTCATTATGGCCCAAGCTCGATTCATAACCCATTTCTGCTTTTCTTCTCTCACGTTCTTCCTTTGCCTTGTCGTAATAACGGGGCCTATAAGAGAATCGTTTCGGCTTTGGAGTCTTAAATGTAGTAAACTTCATAAGTTATTATATTTATAAGTGCAAAATTATACTATTTTCGCCGTTTTTTCCAGAAATTTAATTCTCATGATCACTATCTCAAACTTAAGCATTCAGTTCGGTAAACGTGTTCTTTTTCAAGAAGTTAACATGGTCTTTACGGCAGGCAACTGCTATGGTGTCATTGGTGCGAACGGTGCCGGCAAATCAACTTTCATCAAAATACTGAGCGGCGGGCTTGATTCTACGAGCGGAAATGTCAGCCTTGGGGCCGGTGAGCGCTTGTCGGTTTTGCAGCAGGACCGATCGGCATTCAACCACCTCAGCGTGATTGATACGGTACTGATGGGCTATGAGGAACTTTCGCGGCTTATGCGCGAAAAAGACGCCATTTACTCAAAGCCTGATTTCTCCGATGAAGATGGCGTTAAAGTCTCGGAACTGGAAGCCCGCTTTGCGGATATGGACGGATGGAATGCCGAGAGCGGAGCCGCCAGCCTTTTAAGCGGCCTGGGCATAAAAGAAGACCTGCATTATTCCATGATGAAGGACTTGAGCGGTAAGCAAAAGGTGAAGGTGCTATTGGCGCGCGCGCTGTTCGGGAAGCCCGACAACCTTTTATTGGACGAGCCTACCAACGACCTTGACCTTGACACCGTTATGTGGCTGGAGAACTATCTCGCAAATTATGAGAAAACAGTTCTCGTGGTTTCCCACGACCGCCACTTCCTGGATGCCGTAAGCACCAAGACCATCGACATTGACCATAACAACATACAAATGTTTGCCGGCAACTATAGCTTTTGGTATCAATCGAGTCAGCTGGCATTGAAGCAACAGCAGACGCAAAACAAGAAAGCTGCTGAAAAGAGGAAAGAACTGCAGGAATTTATCAGCAGGTTTAGTGCCAATGTCAAAAAATCGAAGCAGACGACAAGCAGAAAGAAAATGCTGGAGAAATTATCCGTTGACGAGATAAAACCTTCCACAAGGAAATACCCGGCTATTATTTTTACTCCCGAAAGGAAGCCCGGCAACAAGGTTCTTGAGGTAGTTAAGCTATCGAAGAAGTTTAAGGGCAGATATCTTTTTAAAGACGTGAGCTTCGCTGCCGGAAAAAACGACAGGATAGTGTTTCTGTCGAGGGACCCTTTGGCAATGACGGCCTTGTTCGAGATAATTATGGGGGCCGGGGAGCCTGACAGCGGGACATACGACTGGGGGATTACAATTTCAAAAGCCTATATGCCCCTCGACAACAGCGGGTTCTTTAAAAATGACCTAAACCTCCTGGACTGGCTTGGCCAGTTTTCGCAGGACACCACCGAGATATATCTGCGGGGTTTTTTGGGCAAGATGCTATTCTCCGGTGACGAGGTATATAAGAAATCCAATGTGCTGTCGGGCGGAGAAAAAATGCGCTGTATGATTGCCCGGATGATGCTTGAAAACGCAAATGCCATGGTGTTGGACACACCGACCAACCATCTGGATATGGAGTCGATACAGGCATTCAACAATTCGTTGGAGGGCTTTAAGGGCAATTTGTTCTTCTCTTCCCACGACCATGAGTTCATACAATCGGTTGCGACGCGGATAATTGAGCTGACGCCCAAGGGGATAATCGACAAATACATGGAATACGATAATTATATCAGCGACGAGAAGATTATCGCCCAAAGGGAGGAGATGTATAATGTTTAGCATTTATTAAATTTGCAAAAAAAATATTAATGGAAAATCTTATCGTTGTCGGCGACCGTGTCTTGATACGTACGGTAAACGCAAGCAATAAAAGCAGGGGAGGGCTGTTGCTGCCTCCGGGCTATAAGGAGAAAGAAGAGGTGCAGTCGGGATATATCGTAAAAACAGGGCCTGGTTACCCTATTCCCATACCCAAGGAAGAAATAGAGGAGCCATGGAAGAAGAAATCAGGGGAAACCAGTTATATCCCATTGCAGGCAAGGGTTGGCGATCTGGCCATATTCTTAAAAAGCGGGGCAGTGGAGGTGAATTATAAAGGTGGCAAGTATTTGATAGTACCTCAGTCGAGCATATTGCTGCTAGAGCGTGACGAACTCTCCGAATAAATATATTATGACAAAAAAAACCGGCGTTTTTAGTTTGGCCGCCCTTTTGGCAATACTAATGTTTTCTTGCGAAGATTCAGGGCGTGAGCCTGATATTCAGTCTTATTGCAATAAGATCGGGCTTGATGCCGAACAGCCTGCAAGTGTTAAATATGCAAAAGGCTTCAGTATTCTAAAATACGGGGAAATCACGAAGGTCATCATTAAAAACCCTTCAATGCCAAAGCAAATCTTAAGCACATATTATTTGGTAGGGGACCGGAAACTAAAAGATGAGTTCGCCAACGAAAAGAAGCTTATTAAAGTACCGTTGGAAAAGTTTGCCGTTTTTTCGCAAACACAGCTCAGCAGCTTGATAAAAATGGGGCAGGCACAAAAAATAGTCGGAGTGTCGGAGGCGCGCTATATAACCGATTCCGCTATTCGTAAAAAAATCACTGACGGCTCCATAGTTGAACTGGCTGGCAATGGCGAGTTTTATGTTGAAACAGCGCTGAGGCTGAAGCCCGAGCTTATCTTTTACTCCCCATATAAAACCAACGAGTCGCACCCATTGGCCACAAGCAATATTTTAATGGTCCCTTATCTCGATTTCATGGAGACATCGCCTTTGGGCAGGGCCGAATGGATAAAGTTCAGTGCTGTTTTCTTTGGTGGCGCCGACTATGCCGATTCAGTGTTTCGCGAAATAGAAAGCTCTTATAACTCATATAAAAACCTGGTCAAGGACATCAGTTACAAACCAAGCGTTTTTTCAGACAAGTATTTTGCGGGACAATGGTATGTGCCGGGAGGGAAGAGTTATATAGCGAGGCTTTTCGATGATGCCGGATCCGATTATCTATGGAAATCGGATAGTGGCGTGGCCAGTTTCCCGCTGGACTACGAGGTGGTATTTAAAAAAGCGGCCCATGCCGATTTTTGGCGAATTGTCGGTTCATACAACGATGAGGCGTCTTATGATTTCATAGGCTCGCAAAACGAGCTTTATACGCATTTCGATGCTTTTAAGAACAAACATATTATTTGGTGCGACGCCAAAAACACCTCATATTTTGAAAAGAGCCCCTTGGAGCCGCAAATCCTCCTTGCCGACTTGATTTATTGTTTCCATCCGGAATTGTTGCCCGGTTACAAGCCTGTGTATTATAAGGTCTTGGTTGCAAGGCATTAACGGCTTGATATTTTTTGTTGCCTGCTTGGTTTTATATTTTTTGCCGTCGGAGGCATGAGTTTTTGGGTAAGTCATAGATTGTCCTGTTCAAACAGGCCCCCAACTTTTACCTGGCCGTCTTCGGTTTCGTAAATTGCTATTTCGTTTATTTTTGAATTACTCATATTCCTGATTTTATTTCTTCCAAGCACTACTATTTTTCACCTCATTAACTGATAATCATTAATCAAAATATTTGGAGATAAACCTAGTCTGTCTGTTAATTTTCGAATCATTTCAACAGTCAGTTTACGTTTGCGATTAAGAATCTCGGAAACCCTGCTTTTTCCACCGATTTCATATACCAAATCAACTTGTTTAAGTTGCATTTCCTCCATTCTGATTTTTATTGCTTCGATTGGGTCAGGTGCTTCAATTGGACAATGTTTTCTTTCATAATCATCAATTATTAATCCTAAAATATCAGCCTCGTCGCTCTCTTGCGTTCCAATCTCTGCGTCAAAAATAATTTCAAGTCTCTTTAATGCTGCTTGATAATCGCTTTCTGTTTTAATCAGTTTTATATTCATGTCTTCAAATTTTAAATCGTGTTTGCATCAACTTTATCATACTCATTGCAGTATCATACCAGGTTTTTAAATATTGTTCTGTCCTAAAATACGGCTACAGGTTTATAATTAAATCATGCTTCATTGTAGTACACCATATTTGGAGTTTTAAAGCCTAAAGATAAGTGTGATCTTTTATCGTTATACAATGCTATCGCATTTTTTGTTGCTTGTTTTATATGATTTTCATTATTGAGTGTCTGATCTAAGTAGAATTCATCTTTAAGTGCCTAGTTAACTCTTTCAGCAACAGCGTTTTCATAATAATGGTTTTCTTCGGCCATACTAATTTTTATTTTTTTACTTGGCTTACGCATGCATGGCTGCGGTACTGCACCCCCCTGTCCGAATGCTATCAGCCCATTGGTGTTTCCGGCAGTCCTGAAAGCGCGTTTCTAAACCCTAGGGCGACCTTTGTGTTCAAGGGGGTTAATAACATCTTAAGTTGGCCCTGGTTATTTCCCTAAATTAAGTGTGTTTTCTGTAGGAGTGCCAAATCCAAAGTTTAATGATAAAAGCGAAACTAAGGTATTGTTAGGATTTAAGATTGGTTCAAAACGGTTGCCAAGACTGTATGATAAAATGATTTGATCCGACAAATTGTAATTAAACGAACCTAAATATTGGAAACCTGTGGTTTTGTCCCGTCTAAATAATTCATTCCCATCTGTGTCTGTACCTACAGGAATTTCTGTTTCACTTTTTCGGCCAACCATTTCAAATTTGATTGAGAATTTCTTAAACTGAGTTGAAATAGCTAAGCCGTAATCGAAGTTGTTTTCATAAGTTTTTGAATCTACAAAGTATTTTTTAAAGTAATCCACATTATACCATTCATACCTAATAACCCCCATGATTTTTAAAAAATTCAAGCCATCTTTGAAACGGTATGTTGGTGTTAACCAAAATGATTGACGAGGCAAGTAAGAAAAGTTAAAATTGCTCGAAGGAAAATTCAAAAAATTGGCATACGCAATATCAACAGACCATCCTTGTCTATTCTTAATGTACGTTTTAAAGCTGTTAAACAATAATTCAGATTTTAGTTTATCGTCAATAATATTGTAAAAACTACCTAAAAAAGGGTCAGGATCATTTACGTCAAAAGAAAGCATCGATGCTTCAGTAATAATTTCGTCAATCAGTGTATTTATCTGCTTAGCATCTAAATCTGACATGTTTTGATTAATAGTCATTACTATCGTGCTCTTTATTTTTTCTAGGAATTCATGTTTATCGGCTACTTTATTGTTGTTTATTAGCTCTTCCGATTTGGAGCCAATCAAAGACGTAATTTTCTGATTTGACTGTAGGCTTGATTTGTATTTTTCAATTTCTTTTCTATCCTTTTTATTCCCAAAATAAAAAGTAGTTCTATATCCAAATGCTAACCCATTTGTGGCTGTGCTATCGCCTAATAGAAAGTTTTGCGTTGAAGCAATTGATAGGGAAGAATTGCGAATAAATTGATCGACTAATCGCTTTGGGTAAAGGTATTCATCCAAACTCAGTGAATGATTTTTAGTCCAATATGGAGTAAATTCTAATGCGAAATCATTAGGGATTACAGCGTTTCCATTCTCACCAATAAGATTTGAATATAGTGCGGTTTCCAAAGCCTGATATGATTTAGGGGATAGAACAGCTGATGGTTGCAATCCTAATATGCTAGCCGCTGGTGAAGTTGGTGCTTGCAGTTTATTTAATTTTTCTTGAGCATTTGAAATTGAGCAAAATACTAGCAAGAACAGCGTTAGTCGATATTTCATGATACAGGAAATTTAATTGATAAAACAATTAGAGGTCTTTCTTCTTCTGATTTTTGATTCACATGCTCAACTAGCAATTTATCATTAATTTTATAATTTATCCTGATTTCATCTTCTTCCGGGATCAAGTTTGCTATATCAGAAAAACAAATTGTTGAATCTCCTCTTAGATCTTTTCCTTTGCCTATATATTTACTTCCTGAATTATTTATTTCCTTGTCATTTGGCCCAGGGACATTAATTACAGTTCGACCTGAATTTCCGTCAGAAATAAATTCAATCTCAATAGTTACTTCTGTGTCATCTGATACCGGAAATGTAATGTTTTTGTAACGATAAGTTTTTCTCATGATTTTATTTGTTTACTTTTCAGCTTTTCAAACGATGTTATCTAAAATATTCAACGATGTTTTCATAGCGGATGGCAATATGAAAAGTTGGGCATTTTGAAATACCAAACTTTCAATTTACTATGCCGTTTATTCATATTCATAAATTTCAATTTAACCACTTATCGCCCAATGACTTATATACATTGTTGTGCAGCGTTATTTTATCGAATAATTTGTTCCTGCCCCAATTCCATACTTCTCTATTAAATTTTCATTCAGTAATCTTGTTAATATTCTTTTTACAGTCGGATTTGGAATATGCAATTTGTTTGCAATTTCACCTGATTTACTTCCTGGATTACTTTCAATAAATGTAAGAATTGATTTTTCTTTTGGTGATAATTTTGCTTTTGTCCCTTTGACTTCTAATTTTTTCATCAATTGTTCTTGAATATTCAAGAGTGCTGAAAAAAAGAAATTAATCCATTCAGTAATGTCTTCATTTGGTCTTTGAGATTGACAATGTCTTAATTTTAAATAATACTCACTTTTTCGGCTTTCAATTTCGTGTTCAAAACTTACATATTGAATCCAGTTATAACCATTTTTCAATAGCAGTAAAGTTGATAATAACCTACTCAATCTTCCGTTGCCGTCTTGAAAAGGGTGGATACTTACAAATTCATATGAGAATATTGCGGACTTAACCAATGGATGTATTTCAGTGTCTGTATTATACCAATCTATTAAATTTCGCATGGCATCTTCGGTCTCAAATCCGGCACTTGTTGTCTGAAAAATAATTTGTTTTGTTCCGTCAGGCAAAGTTGCTTCGACAGCATTTGAGTGTTGCTTATATTTTCCTTTATGCCATTTGTCTTTGTCGCCATGTTTCAATAACAGATTATGTAAGTTTTTAATATCGCTTTCTGTTATATCAATTTCTTTGTAGTTTTCTGATATTAACTCTAAAACATCAAAATATCCAACAACTTCTTGTGAGTCTCTGTCTTTTATCTTTGTGATTTCAAGGTTGTCTAACAAGGCTTTTACTTCTTCGTTGCTCATTTTCGAGCCTTCTATTCTTGTTGACGCCCCAACACTTCTAACAGTTGCAATATTTTTTAATTGTTTTAAACTTTGTTTTTCTCTTTTTTCAATACTTGACCAAGAAGCATCAAATCTGTCTATTTTACTGACGATTCGCAGTAAATTCCAATCTAAATTCAATTTGAATATGTAAACTTTATCAATCATATTACAAATTTAATATTTTTTCGGCAATGATACGATATGATACGAAAATATTCGATTTTGATACGGTTTTTTCTAATGCTGCACAACGGTGGCAATATGAAAAGTTGGGCGTTTTGAAACGATAATTTTTCAAGTTACCACTAAT
>JAADIS010000121.1 GCA_013151215.1 Chlorobiota bacterium
TTGATAATTAGCCACTAAGACTCTAAGACACTAAGGAAACACAATTATGATATTACTTATTATGGAATTTATATACTATTGATATTCATTAAGTTAACACATTTCAATATTTAGGGTCTGCTGAAAAAGTCCGTAGTACATCATATACGAAGCCGCAAAGTGAAGATGTATAATAATACTGCGAGCCGCCGCAATGAAGTAGATGATGTGCTACGGGCTAGCAAACAAGATTTTAGAAAAAATGCAGGCTTTTTTAATAAATCCTTAAAAAATGTTTGCATCCCTAACTAACAAAAATCGTGTAACAATATATACCTCACGTTGTTAGGCGTTTTTCAGAAGACCCTATTTAATAAGTCGCAGGTTGTCAAAGTTTATTTATAAACGCGAAACTTCAGTCCGTTAACTTAGTTGGAAAAAACACTAATGGAATTAAATGCCAAGGGTTTTTGAACAAGATCTTTCATTAGCGCACTGAACCGCTAAATCCTCAGAAACCATAAAGCTTGATGATTTTAGCTTGTTCGGGAAATAACCCTAACAGCTCCTTCTTGGTCGGCATCTCAAAATCATTGAAATCGAATCCGGGAGCAACAGTACAGCCTACGAGGGTGAAATCCCCATTGGTTCTTGCTGCAAAATAATGTCCGAAAGGAACTATGATTTGTGGCTTATCGCCTTTTTCGATGTCAAGGCCCAGTTTTTCCGCCTTTAGTTTGCCCTCATTTGAAATCGAAAATATAGTTAATGAAGCCCCAGCGTGAAAATTCCAGATCTCATCGGATTTAATTCTGTGGAAAGCCGAGAATTCCCCTGCCTCAAGCAAGAACAATATGGAAGTGGAGATGTTCCTGTCTGCCGGGAACCTATCGCTAAGCGATTTTTTGGGGATAAGCTCCCCGGAACGATAAGTCTCTTTGAACCAGCCTCCTTCAGGGTGTTTTTGAAGTTCGAGCTTTTTAATATAATATCCTGGATCACTCATTTACCGGTTTGTTTAAATTACGTTTGCTTTGCCTTTCGTTGAAGATCCAAATCAGCCGGAAACTTATCATCGAGCTTCTTTGGTCGGCACTCTGTTTTTCTCCGGCCAAAGTTTCGAGCAGTGCGTCGTCGGGTCCCGCCCATATCGATGTCAGGCTATATGAATACCTGATATTTAGCTTGAGCTGCTGATAGATCCTAAACCTGAAATCCAGGAGCCAATCAAGGTTGTCGCGGCTAAAATATCCATCCAATGGGTTGTCGCTCAACGTTCGGCCGTTTACCACCCATTTAGTGCCTACAAGCCGTGAATACGACAGGCCTGTTCCCACCGTAATCCTGTCCCTGTCGGTATATTGTATCAATAATGGGATTTCGGCATAGTTGAGTACGGTTTGATAATTCGGTTTGGCACTGTCAGGATTTGGGCCGTTTCGGCGATAAGCCCCTTTTTGATTGAAAAGAACCTCCATGTTAATGTCAAAGTTGTTCCAAACCGGGATCAAGACCCCAAGCCCGAGGTTGACGCCTATTTTGTTGAAGCGGATCATCCCGTTGTTTACCCTGTCGCCTTCTACCTTGCTTAAATTGAAGCCTGCAATGGCTTCCCCTTTAATGATTTGAGCCTTTAACGGATTGTTAATCAGTATTAAACTAAACAGAAAACTAAAAACGCACAGCCTTTTCAACATATATGTACATGATTTGTCTTGATAACGCAAAGTTATATAATTAATTGCCATCTTTGTTATTTGAAAATTGTTTAAGAGGATTAAGATTTGGATCTTAAAAAGATAAAAAATATTGTTTTAAGAAAGGAAATCCTGCTTTCGATATTTATATTGTCGGTTGTTATAACAAATTTCCAATCAATACTTTCAGGGCCAAACAGGATGGAAAACGGTGAAATGGAATATTGTTCTTACAATAATTACATCATTTTTGCCAAGTCGAGTGAGCATATCAGGATGGGCAAGGATTTATATGTCCACTATCCCGATGAGTATTGGGACTTATATAAATATAGCCCTAGTTTTGCAGTCTTTTTTGGTTTCTTTGCCACTTTCCCCGATTGGCTAGGCTTGTTCTTGTGGAATTTGTTAAATGCACTGGTGTTTTTCGTTGCAGTTATTTCAATTCCCGGACTAAGCGAAAAGCAGAAATTGCTTGCTCTGGCATTTAGCTTTATAGAGTTTTTTACTTCCATTCAGAACGAGCAGTCGAATGCCTTGATGGCCGGATTGATAATACTTGCCTTTTCATCCTTGGAAGGGCGGAAATATTTGTTGGCTAGCTTTTTAATAGTCTTTTCGGTTTATATAAAGTTGTTTGGAATAGTTGCGCTTGTGCTTTATTTGTTTTATCCGCAAAAGTTGAGGCTGGCGCTTTATACGGCGCTATGGTTTGTGGTCTTGTTCCTGATACCGTTGGTTTATGTTGATACGGGCGGTTATTTGGCATTGCTCGAGAGCTATGGTCGTATGTTGGCCAACGATAATCGTGTTTCAAATGCCTATTCGGTTATGGGCTGGCTCTATAATTGGTTTGGGCTGGAGATTGATAAATACTTCATCGTATTGATGGGGGCTGCCATCCTTATTATACCGTTAATCAATACCGCTAGTTATAAAACATACAGTTACAGGCTATTATGCCTTTCGTCCATACTTGTTTGGGTTGTTGTGTTTAATCATAAAGCAGAGTCGCCTACTTATGTCATTGCCATGGCAGGGGCATCCTTATGGTTTGTTATTAGCAGGAAATCAGTTGGGAATATTGTTTTGTTCGTGTTTGCTATTATATTTACTTCCTTGTCGCCAACTGATTTGTTCCCTTCCGTTTTACGGGAGAATGTTGTAATACCTTATAGCCTGAAAGCGTTTCCGCTGATTTTAATATGGGTGAAGATTGTTTTTGACAGTTTAAGAAAGCCTGGGCTGATGTCCTAAAATCTCAAGCTCAATCCTATGCGCTTCTTTTGTATGTCAACGGATACTATTTTAAGTTTAAGCTGTTGGTTAAGGAACAAATGCTCCGAGGGGTTGCTTACGTAGCTATCTGCTATCTGGCTTTTGTGAAGCAGTCCGTTTTCTTTGATGCCTATGTCGATGAACGCACCGAAGTCGGTAATGTTTGTAACCATTCCGGGAACTGTCATTCCAACCTTCAGGTCTTCCATTGTTCTTAAATCGGGATCGAACTCAAATATCTTATGTGCTTTGCGCGGATCCCTGCCTGGTTTTTCCAGTTCGTTGATAATATCCCTTAATGTGGGGATGCCGATATTTTCATCGACATATTCACCGATCTTTATCTTGCTTAGTAATTCCCTATTGCCTATTAATTCTTCGGCTTTAAAGCCGAAGCTTTTGGCCATTCTATTTACCAGTGCATAGCTCTCGGGATGGACAGCACTGGCATCCAGCGGGTTTGTGCCATTCTTTATCCTTAAAAAGCCCGCTGACTGCTCGAAGGCCTTAGGCCCTAAGCCCTTTACTTCCTTCAATTGCCCCCTTGAGGTGAAGTTGCCGTTTGAACTTCGGTGATGAACGATGTTTTGGGCAAGGTTCGGGCCTATTCCGGAAATATATCGTAACAGTTCGGCACTGGCCAAATTGAGGTCAACACCAACTGTGTTTACGCAAAGCTCAACCGTTGTCCTCAAACCCTCGGCAAGCAAATTCTGATCAACATCATGCTGGTATTGCCCAACACCAATTGATTTGGGGTCGATCTTCACAAGTTCGGCCAATGGGTCTTGTAATCGCCTACCTATTGATACAGAGCCTCTTACGGTAATGTCATAATCAGGGAATTCCTTTCGGGCTAAGGCAGAGGCCGAATAAATGGAAGCCCCGTTCTCGTTGACCATTATGGCAATAACATCTCTGTTGAACCTGATTCGTTTTATAATGTTTTCCGTTTCCCTTCCGGCAGTTCCGTTCCCAATGGCTATGGCATCAATTTTATAAGCATTTACAAGGCTGTTGATCTTCTTAATTGCCAAAGTTGTTTGATTTTGAGGTGGATGTGGGTAAATTGTCTCGTTGGCCAAAAGATTACCGTTCTTGTCGAGGCAAACTAGTTTGCAGCCGGTTCTGAAACCCGGGTCTATGGCAAGGATGTTTTTCTGCCCGAGGGGAGGGGCAAGGAGTAATTGCCGTAAGTTCTCAGTAAATACTTTTATGCTGCTTTCGTCGGCTTTTTGCTTTAGTTCCTTTCTGTACTCTGTTTCCAGCGATGGAAATAATAAACGTTTTATGGAATCTGCCAAAGCGATTTCTTTTTGTTCCGAAGCCTCGTTGGCTTTCCTTATAAGCTTATGCCGCAGTTGAGAAAAGGCTGTCTCGAAATCAGGGATTACCTTGATTTTCAATATCCCTTCATTCTCACCCCTGAACATTGCGAGTATTCTGTGTGCCGGAGCCTTGCCTGCCTGCTCATGCCAATCAGAATAGGATTCGTATTTTGATGCCTGCTCAGTGTTTTTCTTGCTGATTCTCGAGGAAATAGTTGCCGACCGCCTAAAAAGCCGTCTTAAATCATGTCTGACAAAGCCTTTCTCGCTAATCCATTCTGCTATAATATCCCTGGCGCCCTGAAGTGCCTCTTCAGGAGTGGCAACGTCTTTTTGCTCGGAGACAAACCCACTTGCGGCATTCATCAGCTTGTTGATGTTCTCAGACATTATCATTTTTGCCAATGGTTCCAGTCCTTTTGAAATAGCAATGGTGGCCCTGGTTTTTCGTTTCGGGCGATAGGGCAAGTAAATATCCTCGAGTGCGTTAAGGCTTTCGGCACCGCCAATCCCTTGTTTTAATTGGTCGCTAAGTAAGTCCCTTTCGCTCAGGCTTTTAAGTATTGTATTCTTTCTTTCGGCAAGTGCTAAAAAAACCTTATTTAGTTTCTCTATCTCGATAAGTTGAAAATCAGTAAGCTCACCTGTTTTTTCCTTTCTGTAGCGGGCAACGAAAGGAATGCTTGCCCCGGACGCGAAAAGCCGCAAGGTATTTTCCACTTGCCATTGGTCAATGTTTATGGCGAGGGCAATCTTATCAGAAAACGAGTTCATAATTTTTTATAACAATCAGCGCAAGAGCGTAACGGTGCCTCTTTTCTTAACTACCATGCTCGCTTGGACGGAGGTTTCGTAACTTTCGAATATTGCTGAATAAACATAAGTCCCAACAGGCGATTCCTGACCTTTATATGTTCCGTCCCAGCCGTTTGACGGATCATCGGTTTCAAACAATAATTGACCCCATCGGTTGAATATGCTTAGCTTAAAAGATTTAAATCCGCCAAACTGGCCAACAATTTTAAACTCCGAATTTGAAATTACGTTGCTTTTCGGGTTGAAGGCGGTAGGGAAGTTTATCTTGGCATATTTTACATAAACCGAATCAGTGTTTTTACAACAGTTCGAGTCGGTAACCATGACCGAATAAAGTCCTTCGCCGGTAACATCAAGATATCTTTCGGTGCTTCCACCGGGGGACCACTTATAAAAATCCCATTCTCCTGCATCAAGTTGGATAGAGGAGTTTTCGAGTATGAAAAGAGTGTCCACGCCATCAGCCAGAACTATATCCGGGAGGGCGTTGATTCTAATATCCTTGCTATATACATACTGCTCGGGACCATAATTCTCAGTTAGGTTAATAGTATAGTCACCGGGGTCGCTATAAACAAATCCGGGCTTTAGTTCGTCCATAATAACCTGATTCCCTGCAGGGTCGCCGAAATCCCAGTCGGCATTGTCGATATTGGCCTTGTTACGGATCGTTATTTTGGTGGTATCCTTATAGCATTTGTTGATATAATAAAAATGAGGTATGTCGAGATATGAGGATGCAAAGTTGGGAAGGCCGATAAGGCTGTTGCCTCCTTCCAGGAACAGCCCGTTGTTTGTGGAATGGTCCAATTCGTTGTAATTACAAGCTGCCTGAGGCCTGTTCGGATTGTATATCACTCCTAAATTAGGTTTTACATTAGCTCCTACCTTATATTTAGCCGCATATATTTTTCCATCGGTAGCCAATTGCAGGGCGCCGAACAAACTATCGTTGGTTCCTCCCTGCACATCGAACTGGTGCACGACAAATGGGCTCGCAAACGGGTCAGCTTGTGCCAAGTCTAGCTGATATAAAAAGTTGGTTCCGTTGCCTATTGGCGAAATCGTAAAATAAAGCTTGTTGTTGTCAGGTGAGAATTCAATTCCGTTGGCATAAGTAAACTGACCGGGAGCGCTGCTTTTCAAGTTGCTGACCTTCCCGCTTGAGTTATTAAAGTCATAAATTTCAACCACACCGTCGTCAGGGATGACCAAGGCGAGTTTCGTGCCGTCGGGTGAAATCTTCATCGATCCGGCACCATTATTGGAATTTATGTTTCCATTCTGGGGATGCCCCATGCTAGTGATAATGGGATTTGTGTTTAATATGCTGTCGTTTAGCAGATAAGAGTAAAACTTATTGCCTTTGTTGTCGCCAAAACCGTGGGCCACTATCCAGAAATCCCTGCCGTTGGAATGCTTGGTTGCTGTTATCTTCTGGGCATTCTCATTTAACAAGATGTTGTTTTTGGATATAATGCTAGAGCCTCCGGACGCTGGCAGCTCAGCAATCGAATAATTAATGCCATCGGTAAAAACCGGAGGAATATACATATCGACCGTAAAAACATAATATTTTGTCGAACTGCCGGGTTGCGGTATAATAATGGAAGATTGTGAAGCAGAACTGTTTCCATTCAGGTCAGTACCGTTTGTAATTGTATAAAACCCACCGTTTTTAACTAACATCCCGTTGGAGAAAAGCTTTAGGTTACCATCAGCATCGCTAATGGCCGATGTGCCGTTTGGGAATTCAAAGTTTAGTGCTCCGACCGATGCATTTGCATCCCCATTGGCAAAGTTTATCAATGCACTATTCCCGAATACCCAGTTCTCTGCCTGACGTGGAAGCTTGTAGTCGCAACTTGTTTGACCAAAAATATTTGCCTGAAATAAAAACGCTGATATTACTAAAGTTAAGATTCCTTTTATGGTTGAATTCTTAGATTTTTTCATCCGGTGATTATATATTTTAAACTGGTTTTTCTTCAATAAACTCTAACTAATGCTTAATTATCCTGGAGTAATATTCGCCTGAGGAATGTTTTACCCTTAGAAGGTAAACCCCGGCAGGTTTTGTCCGCAAGTCAATTTGTTCCCGAAAGTTGGAACTTTCAACTTTGATGTTCTTCCTGGATAATATAACTTTTCCTGTTATGTCCATTATCGCTAAATCTATATGTCCTGTTATATCAGTAACGTCAATATTGATGATCCCGCTAGTCGGGTTTGGTGTTAAGGAGATGTTGTTCGATAAGGAACCGATTTCCTCAACGCTAATCTCACATTGGTTGAAATCGAAGATGATAGTTATCTCGGATGAGTCAGAGCAAGTTGTCAAAGGGTTGGTAACATTAACCGAATGAGTCTGGAAATCAATCCAGCTGCCGTTTGTTTTTGCCACAAGATATCTGTCTGAAAGGTTGTTCGACCACAGATACTCCATGACAGGGGGATTGTTTTCGTCTCCTGCATCCAGCACTACCGTGTCCCTGACACAAACTGCTATCGTGTCCGGCCCAAGGGTGGGATAACCTGAAGGCACCAGTTCAATCACGGGCAAGGGATGTACAGGAACCACGATATGATTGCTTGAAGTTGTGTAGCCATCGGCAACCTCAGCATAATAAGTCGTTGTCTCCGTGGGTGTTATGACAATATTATCACCATTTGCAGTCCATCCCGGAACGCTACTCGTCCATGAAATCGTATAATTGCCGCCGCCGCCAAGAGCGTTGGCGCTCAAAGTTGCCGACTGGCCGATACATAATTCCATTGGGTTCGACTGAGGAAATACGGACAATCCGTCACCTGCTGTGTTTATGAGCACTAGATCAGGATCCCCATAGCAACCATTCGCATCGCTCAGCTGCAGGGTGTAGTTTTGAGGCTCTGTCAAAATAACGGTAAGCGGATTTGCAATATCGTTCGGCCCGTCGATCATTATTGAGGGCTCCCATAAAAAACTGTAAGGGGCTTGCCCGTTGGTCGCTGATCCCTCCAGGTTTGTATTTGTTCCTACGTTTATAACCTGGTTGTTACCGGCACTAATAATAGGTTTTGGCAAAACTGTTACAGTAACCTGTGCGTTGATGATAGTAAAGCCATCGTTTACCTCAACCAAATAAGTGGTGGTAACCAAAGGACTAGCCGAAGGGTTTGCTATATCGGAACTAAATCCTGCCGGGTCCGAGGTCCAGATATAGGTGAAGCTACCGCTACCGCCATCTATACTGGCAAGCAAATCTGTTTGATCGCCGCTGCAAACGGATGAAGGGCTTGCAACAGCATCGACGCTCATGGGCCCTCCAACTATGTTTACCATCATTTGGTCGGAACTCTGACATGTTGAATTATCATCGGTAACGGTCAGTGTAAATCCCGTACTTTCAGTAAGGTTAACCGTTGTCGGGTCTTCAATATACGGATCTTCCAGCTTGTCGAGAGGCGTCCATGTATATGAGTAGTCCCCCGAACCACCTGTGGCGCCTCCATCAAGGGTTGTTACCCCTGAATATGCAATATCGATGTCTTCGCCCGCATCCGCGACAGGCGAGTTTAAATCTACATTAAAAGCAAATGACTGTACCATCGCATTGTTGCCGCAAGCATCTTGTATGAAGCTTAGCGGTTTAATCTCAATTGCATACTCGCCGCTTTGTTGAATAGGGGGGGTAAAGCTCATGTGCCAGGTTTTTTCAGTTTCGCCTCCTATCTCGCAATCGTCTCCCCAAACATCATCGATAGTATAGGGGCCTCCAGGGCCGGTGAGATTGAAATTGCTCGGCTGGACAGTACTGCACATTACTTTCTCCGAAAAATCAAAGCTTATCTCAGTTGTGCCACAAATAATATCATCCGTTTCAACACTAACTATCTCGGGTGGTACGTCATCGTAAATTTGTGCGGTGGAAGCAGTGAAATCCAACGTATAGCCTGCCTGTGAGCTGGAGTAATTACTAATGTTAATAACATAGGTCTCACCCTCAAAAACAGGTATCTCATCACAATAAGGGCTCCCGGTAGCACTCTGGCAACTTTGGTTCGTATTCCCGTTTGGCCCTGTAATGCCTTTTGTCCCGGAGTAATTGCAACTAACCTGCATTTGTGAGATATGTGAATAAATGTCCTGGCATTTATAATCGTTCAGGCTGTAAACTGCCCAATCGTAGTCGTTTGCCATATTATTCGGGGTAATGGTAAACGATAATAAACCTCCCGTTTGAACCGTGAAGATATACCAAACATCGTTTTTCTCACCTGATTGTAAGCAATTCCCCGGGCAAGAACCACTAGTTGGTATCTCGTTGGGATAGTTGCCCGTACCCGAATAAGAGTTTGGCTGTATATAAGTGTCCTGACAAACAGGAATCGCACCAAGGCAGTCCTGATCCGTGGGCGTCTGCGCTATTGAAATGCCTGAAATTAATGTAAAAACAAAAATCACCAGGTATTTCATCTTATTTAATATATTCATTGCGGATAAAATAATTTGATATTGGCTGAAACTATAATTAAACATAATTGCATATCTCGTTAAATGCAATTACGACCTCAACGGAGGCAAATTTAATAATTATTTAGTTTTTATTAAAAATAAATTACATTATTGACAATATTGTTTGAACTAAAGTTGTTTATAAGGCCAAAAGCATGATATTGACCCGTTAATCCGTTAAAAATCGCGATGCTATCGTTAAAATTACTGTGTCAACGCTTTAATGTAGCTTTTTAATTGGACAGAAGCTTGTAGATTTGCGCTCTCAATGTTGAATCATGTTGTGGAAAAATAATCGTTTGTCCGACTTAAAGAGGAGTTATATAAGTGAATTGGCATCGATTTACGGTGAAAGCGAATCAAAGCAGCAGCTGAATATGTTGATTGATTATTTTTTCGGTTTAAGTCGCAGCGAGCAAGCTGTAAGATATGACTTTAGGCTGAGCGAGTCGGAAATGTTGAGGATGCACGAGGCAGTAAAGGATTTAAAAAGGAACAAGCCAATACAATATATTATCGGCGAGGCGGAGTTTCTGGACATGAGGATAAAAGTCAATGATAATGTATTGATTCCCAGGCCGGAGACTGAGGAACTGATTGAGCTTATAGCAAAGGGTGAAATCGGGCCGAATTTGAATATCTTGGATATAGGTACCGGATCGGGCTGTATTGCCCTTGCATTGGCGAAAAACCTGGACAATGCAAGGGTGTCGGCATTGGACATATCAAAAAATGCCCTGAAATTAGCAGACGAAAATGCAAGGATCAATAAGCTTGAAATCAATTTTGTTTCCGACGACATTCATAACCCTGCTATTGACTGGGGGCATGAATTTGATGTCATAGTATCTAACCCGCCTTATATTAGACGTTCCGAAGAAGGTCTGATGAAAGCCAATGTACTTGAATATGAGCCTCATATAGCACTCTTTGTGGAGGACGGCGATCCTTTGCTGTTTTATAAGGCCATTGTTGGATTTGCTGCTGTAAACTTAAAGCCCGGAGGCAGGTTGTATTTCGAGATAAATGAAGCATTGGCCACAGATGTTAAAATTATGCTTGAGGAAAACTCATATAACAATGTGGGCGTCCATAAGGATATTAACGGAAAGGACAGGATGGTCTCGGCATTAAAGGCATAAAAAAAGCGTTTGAATCTCAAGCGCTTATATCCTTAAAAAAGATCCTTAGGCCATATTGGTATAGACTTCCAATACATCCTCGTCTTCTTCTATTTTGTCGAGGAATTTTTCTATTTCTATCATCTGCTCGTCGTCGAATTCAACGGGAGAAGTAGGGAATCGTTGCAAACTAGAGTTTTTAACGTCGATTTTAAGTTTCTCCAATGCGTCTGAAAGGCTTCCGTAATCATGATAATCGGCTTGAACGCTAACTGTGCCGTCATCAATTTCAATTTTCTCCAAACCTGCGTCGATAAGTTCCAGTTCAAGTTCCTCGATATCCATTTCTTCGGTTTTGTCAAACTCGAAAACCGCTTTGCGATTAAACATAAACTCTAAGGACCCTGTTGGCACGAAAGAGCCGCCAGCCTTGTTGAAATACGATTTGACATTGGCAACTGTCCGGGTTGTGTTGTCGGTGGCACATTCGATAAAAACAAGAATGCCATGGGGCCCTTTTCCTTCATAATTCACCTCGATAACGGTATCGGCATCCTTGCCGCTAGCCCTTTTGATGGCCGAGTCGATATTGTCTTTCGGCATGTTCTGTGCTTTTGCCGTTTGAATGGCATGCCTTAGCTTGGCGTTCATGTCGGGATCGGGGCCGCCCTCTTTTGCGGCCAGGGTAATTGCTTTGCCCAGTCGTGGGAAAATCTTTGACATTTGACCCCATCTCTTCATTTTTGCCGCTTTTCTATATTCAAATGCTCTTCCCATTGTGTTAATTTTTATATGTCCGCAAAAGTATTAAATGTTGATATCATTTTAAATATTTACGGAAATTAATTTCCTGCTGAGCCAAAGTTAATACTCGTCATATATAACTTGAGCCAGCTTGTCTGCCGCCTTCTCGTTATACCTGAACCATAGCTCAGGTTCAATCAGTTCTAATTCGCTAAGGCATAAGTCGTTGTTGTTGTCGTAAATAACATCAACCCTGGCGTAAAAAGTTTTTTCCCCACAACGATCGACCACATATTTGGCAAAGCCGAGTTCTTTTTCGCTGGCCGCATAAAGCTCAACGCTACCCCCAAAATCATCCTGTACGCGAAAGTCGCCTGATTTCGCTTTCTTTAAAACGGCATGTGTGAATTCGCCTCCCATGAACATATAGGCCACTTCGCCCTTGCTTAAAATATTTTGCTGGAATTCCTGAAACATCATGCTCTCATGTTTAAGGAGCTGGTCCAAAATAATTTCCTTTTCTTCAGTATTTTCTTTCGTTAAGCGGTATGTGTGTCGTCCCGCACCTGAGATCGCGGGTTTTAAGACCGCTTCTTCCCATTTTGATTCGTTAAAAAGTTGGTCGAGGGTTTTTCGCTCTCCTTTCCCGATAAAGATCGTTTTGGGAATATTAATCCCATTGTTCTCTAAATCAATCAGATAATGCTTGTCGATATTCCATTTCAATGTTTCGTACGGGTTTATGAGGATTGATTTATTTTTTACGATCTCCAACCAATTGTGAAACTCATTAAACCTGTCGAAATAATCCCAGGTAGTCCTTATCAGCAATAAGCGCACCGATTCCCAATTAAAATTGGGGTTGGACCAGGAAGTTCTGAACACCTTGAATCCTTTTGCCTCCAATGCCTTTTGAATCAAGGAATCTTCCAGCAATATATTGGTTTCGTTCTCATCGGAAGCGACAATATTGTCGTATCTGTCCTCGGTAAGAATTACTATATCGAATTTTTGCATATTAAAGAGTCAAAAAAAAACGACAATTATTGTCGGCTCAAAAAAATGTTTTAATCTTCAAGTACGATTTCGTGTGTTAACTCCGCCTTGCCCTTGAGCAATTCACTTACACCGCAATACCTGTCCTGTGAAAGCTTTACTGCCTTTTCCAGTTTGTCCGCCGGAAGGTCCTTCCCCCTGAAAATATACCTTATATGTATTTTATGGTAATATTTCGGGTGCTCGTCAGTAAGTTCGCCATCTACCTCAACATTGAAATAGTCGGGTTTGATGCGCATTTTGCCAAGTATTGAAACAACGTCCATGCCCGTACATCCGCCCAGCGACACCAAAGTTAGCGGTTTTGGCGTTGGCCCGGTATTAGTGCCGCCAACACTTTCGTGCGCATCAATCTTTATTTTGAAATTATTTACTTCTGCCTCAAAGGCCATACCTTCTGTCCAGGTAACATTTACTTTTTGTGCCATATTCATATATTTTTCGCAAAAATACTTTATTTCTCTTAATCAACATCAAAACCCGATCCCAAGGCTTAGAAAACAGCAGTCAGCCTGATCTTGCTGCCATTGAAAACAAGCTCGTCGCCTGGTTTCTTATCTGCTAAAGCCTGAAATATAGGTACTTGTGGCGATATGGCAAAATACTGCTTTCCATTGATGTCGATTTTCCCCAGGCCTGCCGAAACAAAAAGGTTTTGTTTGTCGGTTAATACTACTGCGCCGAATTCAACTTTTTTAAGTTCCTTTTTCACACTTATGCTTTGAAGGGTGTTCATAACTATATTTGCCTTGGCTTGTTGTTGGGCAAACATATCGCGCTGCCTCAACAGTTTTGTCTTAAAGGCATCGTAACGGTCTTTTGGCTGTCCGTACTCATTCGACATTCGCTGGGCTTCGTCAATTTCCATTTGCAGATCGTTAATTGCCTTGACCTGCTTCTCGATGCATTTATCCAATAATTCCTTCTTTAACTCTAAATTTGTCATGAGGATGTTTTTGTGCAAAAGTAAAGTTTTAGCCTTTGCTTTTCAATCTTTTGCCCTTAGGTTTTTTTACTCGATAAAAGCAATGTCGCCTGGTATGATGCCTGCCTTGAAAGAGGTGATCAACTTTCCTTCGGCCGAATACCTGAATATGTCGCCGCTTTTGTTGTAGTCGTTGGCATCGCCCACGTAAATTTGGTTTTTGTTGCTAATTGCCAAAGTGTAAAAGTTAAGGTTTTCGCCAGCAACAATTAATGGGGTAACAGGTATCGAATTGTCGTTTACCGACATCGAATAAACATCTTTGTTGATGAAATAGAGGCTGTCGCCAGCAGGGTTGATGGCCAAGTCTGTTGGCGAAGTGCCGATGTCGTCATACTCTAGGGTTTTTAAAACTTTATGGGTCGAAGAATGTATCTTCCACAAACCAGGCTTCTCTTCATTCATAAAACCCCCGCTGCACAAAACCCAGATATTGTCGTCCTTATCGATGACCATGCTGTTGGGCTCTTTTCCAACTACTACCGAATCAACAATTTGCATGCTTTGAATGTTCAGTACCATAAGCATGTTGTTCTCTGCTTCCTGATTGTATGCCGACCAGTTCGTGATAAAAACCTCATTGTTTTTCAGCAATAAATTCTCCGATGTCCTGCCGATATTTATTTTTGACAATATCGTCATGTCGTCGATGTTTATCAAAGTGAGCTTGTTTTCGTATAGATCACTAACTAATGCCTTGCCCTCATCTATTTTCAAAAAATTCCTGGGAGATGTGAGCTGATCGATTTTCGCATTGTAAATACCTGTTTTCGCATCTATTTTAAAAACTGTATGCGAATTGTTGACAGTAATGAATATGTAGCCGGTTCCTATGAAGATACTATTGGCGACATCGCCCAAAGGCGCGTTGTTCTTACGATAAAAAACCTGCTGTATAAGTTCATCTGTCTCTTGGTTGTAATAAGTCAGCGATGCGTTGCCGGCTGTGAAATTCCCCTCGTTTACTATAAAAACAGCATGCTCCAACTCTCCGACAGGGAGAGGGGCTTGATTTTTGTCGCATGAGCCGAAAATTAATAAAATAGCAATAATAACTGCCAGGGTTTTAATGGTAGTACAATTTATTATGGACCCCGTCCCGCAACTCATGCCCAAAACCAAATTATTGAACTTCCTTAAAATTATTTTAGTAAAACGCTTAAACATTATTTTGTATTAAAACCTAAAAATGCCTCCAGATATCTTCCCGGCATTGGCCTCCAAAGTATTGCCTGATACGAGACATTAAATATATTATTTATTTTTATCCTAAGATTTAAACCGAATTTCTTAAATCCGAACTTCCTCCCTATCGACATGCTGCTCAAAAAATAAGCGGGCAATGTGTTGGAATACAGCGTCTCGCCGTCGAGCGAAGTATTTCTTTTGCCTATGAGCTGGGTGTTCCAGCTGAAACTGTTTTGCTCGTGTTTTAAATAAATGAACAAGTTTGCAGACTGCAATGGAACATAAATCAGTTGCCTTCCTGCATATCCGGCGTTTTCTGCTTTTTCGCTTTCGTTAGTCGATCTGTTCAATGAATATTGCGTGGAAAACTTATAGAAAAAACCTCTTGTGTTTCCCGATAGGCTGATACTGGTTTCCAATCCCCTGGCATGAACACTTTCGACGTTTCGGGCAGTCCAATATCTATAATCGCTTGGAACCCATTGTATCCAGTTGGAGATCTGCGAATTGTAAAAGCTAATGTCGAACCCTAGGTCAAATGACTCGGAAAATGATTTTGCGTAGTTCAGCCCAAGGTCGAACTGCATTCCTTCCTCAGGCAATAGTTCCGGGCTTCCACCTGGGAACCAGTATAAATCGTTTAATGAAGGTAGGTTATAATTTAAGTTTACTGATGCCCTTATGTAGATCTCCTCTTGTTTTAACGGTTTTACGGATAATCCTAAAAATGGTATGATGGGAAGGAACCTATGTTCGGAATATTGCTGGCGCAGCAAAAAATCCATAACAATAGCTTCGGAGAATTTCTTGTTTAGTTTAAGGTATAGGCCGTAATTCTCCCTCGATTTAATGCCATTATAATTATTCGAGTTCACGGAAAATAAACTTGCTGACAATTCTGCCGAAATAATCCAGCCTTTGCTAAGATTGCGGTTTAATTTTGTTTTGAAAAAGCCCGAGCTGCTTTTGTTTGTGGAGTTTATGAACGTTACGGTGTCTTCGTAGTCGGTGGCCGCAGTTGTCTTCAACAAATAATTCATGTCGTCGTAAAACCAAGCAGCCTTGGTTTCGACAACTGTTCTCGACTTCTTGTATTTATACGAAACAATGTTCCTGGAACTAAAATCCCCCTGATGCTCCTCATTGTTTCCTACCTCCGCATTGCTCATGACCAAGGGTATCTCCCGATAATTCCATTGATTCCACGATTGCACTTTGACGGAATGATGTTCCGAGATCAAATAATCGAATTCCTGCACGAAACCTCTGTTGTAGTACGAGGCATTTTCCTGCTTCTGCCATTCGGGAGGGATGACGGCATTGTTATAGTAAGAGAACGAGTTTTCGGATGAATTTAGATAAACCGATGTGCCTGAGGTAATTTGCTTGAATTTAAGGTTTACTTTAAGCGTTGTGGTGAAAGTATTAAAACTACCGAAGCCCTGATTGAGTTCAACTTTGTTTGAACTAATGTTACTGCCTGAGTATAAGTTGATTGCCCCGCCTAAGGCCCCCGAAGTGCTTTTAATGGAACTGCCGCCATAATCAAGTTGTGCCTGATCGAAGAATGCATTTGGCACCAGCGATAAGTCAACTTGACCGAGCATGGGCGAATTAATCTCGAAATCGTTCCATAAAACTTTAGTGTGCGAAGCAGCCGTACCCCTGAAGGCTGCCGTGGCCAGACTGCCTTTTCCGTACGACTTGACGAAGATCGGGCTTTCGGCCCTAAGCAGCTCCCCAAGGTCCAAATGGTCTAGATCCTGCTTTATCAGAGTATCTATCTGCTGCGATTTCGTTGTTGAGCTGCGTTCGACGAAGTTTGACATAACTACCATCTCCTCCAAATTCAATGTGTCGAATATCATTTGTGCTCCTGCCGGAAGGCTCGGCAATAGCGATATGAAAATGAGGATATGTTTGATGGTTTTTAGCATTACATTTTATTTATGTAATATTCTTTTGTAAATCAATAAGCTGCCGCTTTCGATCCGCAGTATCAGCAATCCTTTTGGAAGAGATGAGCCGGAAAGGCTGAAATTGCTATCAGCACACTTCGAGGAATAAACTAGTCTTGAATTCAAGTCGAAAATGCTAATGACGGAGTTTCTCTCTATTTTCCCTATATTCAGGACATTGGTAAATGGGACAGGATAAATAATTATCTCTTGACCGCTGATTTTGTCAACTGCAAGGTGCTCCACGTCATTGATTATGCCAACGGCATCCAAATCGAATCCTGATGACTCGAATGGGGTAGGCCATGGATCGTTGATTTTGTTTCCTTGGGAATCATGAGACGCATAAGCGTCGGCAAGGCTGCCAACAACATCCACTATTTTTATGTATCTGATGTTCTGAACATCCAGGTCGTCAGAATATTGCAGTTCGTTTAAATCGAAGGGGGTGCCGTATCCACCTCTGTATTTCCCGGCCATATTATACAGTTTAGTGGCATCAAGCGTGCCGAAGGTCGCTATTTGCTCAACGGTTTGAGTATTGGAAACAGAAGGGAAGCCCACAAAATCTACCCCATCCGAACTTACCTCAACAAAAGCAAGTTCCAGGAAATCATCGTTGAAGGAGTTTTCGAATACCGCAAAATCATTGCCCGGGCCGTCAACAATGGGCGTGGAAAAATATAATATCGCCGACCCGCCGTCGCCGAGGCTCACTACTCCCTTATCCGCAAAACCGTAGGCCGAGCTGTCCGAGCCATAAGTTGCCAAGCCCAGACTCGCGTTGCTCATATCAACAAAGCCCCTGTTGATCAGGCAACTATCTGCCCAATTCACAAAAATCGAACTATCGGCTTTTATGGCCGTGCTGCCCACTTGTCCGGCCGGAGGCGCAAACTGCGCCGATGCCGGTATTTGAAAAAGTAATAATATCGGGGCAATTCCCATAAATAGGAACCGCCCGATATTATTAATTGTAGTTGAACGATTCATTAATTTTTAATAAACCTTGATGAAGCCCTCGAATTGTTGCCCATGATATTTATGAAATAAACCCCGGGATCCAAATTGCTTATATCTATCCTGTCAGAAGCATCGCCCTGATAAACTATGCTTCCCATTACATCAACAATATTGATTCTTTGTATGTTGAACCTGGTTTTAGTTTTTATCCGAATGAAATCAGTGGCCGGATTCGGGAATAATGAAATCATGCCCTCCTCGCTTATCCTATCGGTCCCGCTGTTTAAGCGATAGTCAACAGCGATGGCCTGGGCTGAGATACCTGCATCGAACAATCCGGTTTGCGTTCCGCCCAGGTCATAAATAAAACCATCGCCTGAGGAGAAAAAATCGCTTGTCGTCAGGTAAATCATATTGTTTAGAGTATCGATCGTCGAGGCTGCTATGCTTGCCGCCTGAGGGTCAACGATCATGTTCATCTCGTCGCTGTTCATATCATAAGCGGCAATTCCGTTGTTAAGCTCAACATAATATTTATCTTGAAACTGACCAGTTCCGTTTGCCAGTACAGCATTTGTAAATGTTGTTTCGGCCAAAACATTTCCTTCGTTGTCAAAACTGGCAACCTTAGCCGTGCTGTCGCCCCAGGCTGTTTTCATAAAGCTGAAGATGATATCGTTATAATAAGCAAAATATCCGATACCGGCATAAAAATCACCATAATCATCTTCCGACAACAGAGTGTTCTCAGCTATGTCGATAGCGGCAATTTTACCCGTGGTGCTTCCCCATCCGCCCGGAACGGCAACAAGAGCCACACCGTCATTTATCAATATTCCGGCTGCTTCGCCAGAAACCCCTTCTATGTTTGATATAAGAGTTAAGTCATCGAGAGAGAATATCCTGACGAAGTTTTCTGTTACTGGATACCAGAACGAGGCGATCAGGACATTGCCGTCGGTCGCAAGTTGATTGATGCCGGAAGCTGCTACCGAGGCCACCTTCTCATAAGTATCGATGTTGAGCTTAACAATGGAATCTTGTGCTGCAACATAAGCATAGCCGTCATTGATGATCACATCCTGTACCGATTGGGTATAAATTGTCGCAAATTCGTTTGTGGTTTGGGTTTCCAGGTCGTAGGACGCCACTGTTACGTAATCGTCGGCATTGCCGAAATCGCCACCATTGACAAAAATAATTTGTTTGGTGTAGTTTGTCTGCGCATCTGCGCGAAATGCTGAAAGGGCTATCGCAAGCACCATCAGACTTAAAAAGTAAATCTTTTTCATAAAAAAAAGTTTTAAGGAATTATTAAAAAAATTAATTAACCTCAAAACTTTTCAGGAAGAAACATTATGGAATGTTAAAAAAACATCACCAAGCCATTATCCCGAAAGCTTTGATAAAATACAGTATTGGCAGGTCTTCTGACTTACTCCGCTTTCGAGGCCTTCCCAATCCCGCAACATGCGGGAAAAGTGACCAAGGGTTCGAAAGCATAAAGAGCTTACAGCAGCGGGAACTGTACAGGATTTACACCTGTTTCCCTATTATACCACCTGCATGGTCGTGCAGGAAATGGTACCAAAACTTGCAGCAAAAGTATAAAAATATTTATTCGGCTGATGTTTTATTTACGCAACCAATAAAAATTTCGGCTTGTCATAAGCTTGTTATGTTTTTTTTAATAAATTAGCGGCCCGATCAAAATCAATAAAAGAGATTAAAATGAAATTGTCCAAAAAGTTTTTTATCCCGATAGTAGTTTTGCTTATTGCCTTTGCGATGTCGTCCTGCTCAAAAGGCCTTTCGACCCATAACTATAATGCCCGTCGCAACCAATCCTCAGTTGACCCCGTGAGCACCAAAACAACACCTGTGCGCAAGAAATATATCATTAAGAACAAGAGGAGGAATATCCTAGGTCAGAAAAAACCCATCTAGCCTGGCTAAAAGCATCCTGGTCTTTTACTGGGAAGTAGGTTCTTCAAAACATAAAAAAGGCTGCTTAAAAATGTTTGAGCAGCCTTTTTGAAAATCCCATTTGCTTATTTCACGATAAGCTTGGTTGTGCTGATACCTTGACCGGAAAATATTCTTATTAAATACACACCCGGATTCAAGGCTGATACATCAATTGCCTTGCCGGTAGGAATTGAAAGCGAGCTGACTAATTTGCCATCTTGGCTTATAACCTCCATTTTATTTATTGGAATGTTTAATTCGTTCTTCAAATAAATAATGTTTTCTGCAGGATTTGGATAAACACTTATAGAAGGATCGTTTGTTGAGATATCGCTTACATCCAATAAATCGGAATTTATCGCCATAAGGTTATACATTCCCCCAATCCATGAATTTGTATTCACGAATGATGCGCAAAATGCCGATTGACTTAATGTTTGATGTTCTGTCCAGTTGTAACCGCCGTCATTGGAATAATATATCTGGTTATGGTCAATCAGGTAGCCTCTATTATCATCAATGAAATGGAAAATGGCATTATATGATAAGCCTAGCTCGAATACCTTTTCCCAATTGTTGCCGCCATCGCTGCTACGATATACATATCCGATTTCAGTTATAATAAAGCCGATATTTTCGTTGATGAAATAAATTTTTGAAGGCACATAAGTGTGATTAGGGTCAACTTTCATGCTAGTCCAATTATTACCACCGTCGGTCGTTCTCAATAAAAAACCGCTATAATCGTCAACTAGCCAGCCGAAGGTATCGTCATAGAAATATGAAATGGAAAATTTATGATAGTCGTCGAATTCTATTTTGTCCCAATTATGACCACCATCGGTTGTCTTGTACAATGTGGAAGAGTCATCGCATAAATATGCAGTGTTTTGACTAGGAACTGAAAAATCGTTGAAATACGCTCCTTCAGCGGGAGGAAGGTTTAGAGTTTCCCAGTTTTCGCCCTCATCTATGCTTTTTAACAGTTCGTTTTGGAAACTTATAAGGAAAAGCGTCTGCCCTGCCAAACGTAACTCATAATACCGTTGTTCAGGTATCAGTAAATTGTCTTCCCAAGTATAACCTCCGTCATTGCTTATTAGGGGTTTTGTTGCCATGCTATAACCACCTAAAGCAAATCCTTTGCTTTCGTTTAGAAACTCTATTTGTTTGAAATTCAGGGGGTCGACATATAGTAGCCTTTGCCATTCGTTGCTTTCTTCCGGGATATTATATATGCTGCTTTTATCTCCGCAAGCATACAACTGGCTTCCGCTAAGGGAAATGTCCCTTAAACCCCCGCTATATGGAACCGCTTTATAAGCGCTCCAGCTTATACCGTTATCGGTAGTTTTATACAGGGTGAAGCGGTCCATTAAATAGCCTGTTTGGTTTTCCCCGAATTCAATATCGATAAAGTAGTTCTGATCAAAACTTTTGTCTGTCCATGTTTGACCAAAGTCAGTCGATTTAAACAATTGGCCTCCTTTTCCACAAACAAATACCTCGTCTTGATCGTTAATGGCAAGGGATAGAAAAGCAGAAGTAGAGGCCGGGCCTGTCTCTGTCCAGTTAAGTCCGCCATCGCTGGTGGTCATTATAATTCCACCGTAATTTTGCTTGACACCGCATAATATACCGTGATCTTCATCAAAGAATTTTACGGAATTGTAAACAGTTTCACCACCGATAGAATTTGATATTTTCTGCCAAGTCTGGCCGCCATCGGTTGTTTTCAGTATTATCTTATACCAGCCTACGATCCAGCCGTTATCCTGGTCAAGGAAGAATACGTCATTAAAGTCCCCTAAAGTTGATGGATGGCTTTGGGATTCCCAGTTTTGACCGGCGTCGGTAGTATGAAGAATATCATTCCATCCAACAACCCATCCTTCGGTATCGTTTATGAAATATACCGAATGAAATGATTTGTCAGTGTTATGGTATTGCAGACTCCAGCCAAGTCCTTCATCTGCAGTATGTTGTATAATACCGTTCTGGCCAACGGCCCAACCGCTACCCGTATCGTTGAAAACACAATGGTTTAGAGCACCATAAGGTTGCTGGGTTTGAACTTCTTGCCAGTATCCTTGGGAGTAACTGAGCATGATAATGCTTAGGAAGATAATTGTTGATGATACTTTTTTCATATTGTTTATTTATTTGATTGAAATTAATTGTTCGTGTCTAAATTGAAATTTTCAGTATCGTGTCCTGGGAATTGACAAGGCCAATTGTGCCAATCAATAAAAACAGGGTTAATAAAGCCCCTAGATTTAAAGATTTCATTCTCATTTTAGCTGTTCTAATAATAGTTTTAGCTAAAATACAAAATATATTAAACTAATTTGCCTGATGTCAAGTAAATAATGTCTTAAAGCTCAAATGCCGCAATAATTCGATTCAGGTAATTTGTATTAGTAAAAAAAAAGCCCCGTCGGTACCGACGGGGCTTTTTTGGGAATATTGTTTTTATTCTTCGATCATAAACGGATAACGGTAATCCTTCGGTGGGTCGAAAGTTTCCTTAATAGTTCGCGGGGACGTCCAGCGTATCATGTTCAGGTAAGAACCAGCTTTATCGTTGGTTCCCGATGCCCTGGCACCGCCAAATGGTTGCTGTCCCACTACGGCTCCCGTGGGCTTATCGTTGATATAGAAGTTGCCTGCGGCCTGCGATAAATAGTCAACGGCATAATCTGTGGCATACCTGTCGTTTGAGAAAATGGCGCCGGTTAAAGCATAAATTGATGTCGTGTCAACCACCTCAAGGGTTTCTTCCCATTTTTCTGCTTCATAAACATAGATTGTAAGGACAGGCCCGAAGAGTTCCTCTTCCATTGTAACATAATGAGGGTCAGTTGTTACAATGACGGTAGGCTCGATAAAGTAGCCCACGCTGTCGTCGTGGCCGCCACCCGCTATGATCTCGGTTTCCTTATCGTTTAAGGCATTGTCGATATACATGGAAAGCTTGTCGAAACTAGCCTTGTCGATAACGGCGCCCATGAAATTAGTGAAGTCCTCAACGTCGCCCATTTTAACTGTTTTGAGATCTGCTATGAGTTTCTCCTTAACGGCAGGCCATATATTGTCGGGGATGTAGGCCCTTGATGCCGCTGAGCATTTCTGACCCTGGAATTCAAAGGCACCTCTTAATAATGCTGTTGCAACTTGCTCGGCATTTGATGATTTATGTGCAAAAACAAAGTCCTTTCCTCCTGTTTCACCAACTATTCTGGGATAAGTCTTGTATTTAGCGATATTTGTTCCGATGGTTTTCCAGATTTGCTGGAAAACGGCGGTAGATCCCGTAAAATGGAATCCGGCGAAATCAGGATGTTCCATAACAACCTTTCCCGCAACCGGGCCCGAGACAAAGACCAGGTTGATTACCCCTGCCGGAACGCCTGCTTCCTCAAAAAGATCCATGAGGACTTTGGCTGAATAAACCTGGGTATTGGAGCATTTCCAGACAACAACATTTCCCATCATTGCAGGGGCGGTTTGTAGGTTGCCTGCTATCGAAGTGAAGTTGAAGGGGGTCAGAGCATAAACAAAACCTTCCAGAGGGCGGTATTCCAGGCGGTTCCACATTCCTTTATCGGAACTGGGCTGCTGCGAATATATCTCTGTCATATACTGAACATTGAACCTGAAGAAGTCGGCAAGCTCACAGGCGGCGTCAATTTCTGCCTGATGGGCTGTTTTCGACTGGCAGAGCATGGTAGCGGCATTTATTCTAGCCCTATAAGGGCCTGCGAGCAAATCGGCAGCGCGCAAAAAGATGGCGGCACGATGCTCCCATGGCATCCTGGCCCACGATTCTGCAGCTTTAAGTGCAGCGTCGATGGCCATGGCGACATGCTCCGCCCCACCTCTGTAGAAATGACCTAATGTATGTTTCAAGTCGTGTGGGGGATGAATTTCAATTTTTTGGTCTGTGGTAATGCGTTTGCCGCCTATTATCATAGGGATTTCTATTTCCTGCGACTTCAATTCGGACAACATTGCCTTTAGTTCAGCCTTTTCAGGCGATCCCGGTGCATAAGACTTCACCGGTTCGTTATATGCTTTTGGCACACTTTCAAGATTCTTGTACATAATTCAATAATTTAAGATTCGTTCATAAAATCAGGAGGCAAAAATAGTAAATAATTAGTGCCTGTTTAATTTTTAACAGATATTAAATGCTTCATCTTATTTTATAAAAAAAAGAGACAAGTAGTATGGGATCCCGTTCAAATATGTATATTTGGAAAAAATTGGTTGATTTATGGAAAAGAGAAGTAGTTCGAGGATTTCAATGATAAAATCGATAAATTCGCCTCTGGCTTTTTTTGTGATGAATACATTAATTGCCGAATCTGTGCTGGGAATAATTCTTGCAAAAAGCAATGATTATAACTTACTGATAATTATCGGGATGCTAAGTTTATTGTTCTTTTCAATAATTGGGGTTACATGGTTGTTTATTAAAGACCCTAAACTACTTTCGCCCGGACAAGGTATAAATATCAATGACTTGCCTGTTAAAGCCCAGGTGATAAACGCTCCTAACGAAAAAGGCAGGTATAAAAAGATATTTGATGGCTTCGATGGGGATTTTTTTGCATTCAACCCATATTTTCAAGTTGAGGGCATTGCGGACAAATTATACGAAGAGGCAATCAGCTTGCATGTGAAAAGATATAAAAACAACAAAACAAAGAGTAAATATTTGTTCTTCGACAAAAAAGCATTTGAATCGGGCAGGAATTTTTTTAACGATATTGATTCCAAAAACCCAAACCTGAAGCTTAAAACTAAAGTTAAGTCTGTTTTTGCACAAATAGATGGATATAAACCGGACTATACTTTTTTTATAGGATATAAAAAAGGCAAATCTTGTATAATTCTATATCCAAAGGCATTGCTGAACAATGGACTACCATCGGCGGTTATTTATATTGAAGGAGCGGAGGACATTGAACGGATACTAATTAATTTTTTTATGACACAATGGCAAAAAGCAATAAATTAAATATGAAACTAATATCTACAAATATTTGCAAGACCAGCGATATAGGAGTTAACGAGAATCTTTTCGGTGGCAGGATGCTGTCGTGGCTCGACGAGGCAGGAGGAATAATGGCGTCCGATGTATGTCGTTCATCTAACGTGATAACGCTTAAAATGGATGAGGTTTTGTTTTTGCGGCCTGTTAAAGTCAAAGAGCAAATACGCATTTACGGCAAAGTTGACAAAATTGGAAATACTTCTGTGTCACTCTATCTGGAAGCACGCAGGAATTGCGTGGAAGAGGAATCGGAAGACCTTGTATGTTCCACTAAAATGATTTTCGTGCATATCGACAGGAGCGGGAAGCCTAAGAGGATAGTGAATTAATAATCCACCTCTTCGGCAATCCCGCCATTTTCGTCATAGGTCGTCCACTTGCCTGTTTTGTTTCCGTTTTTGTAATTGCCTGAAATTTTTACTTTCCCGTTTGGGTAGAATTCCTTATACGGCCCCTGGGCGATGTTGTTTTTATAGCTTTTAAAGCTTTTATAGTTGCCGTTTGTGTAAAAAACCTCCTGACGTCCCTCGAATTCGCCATTGTGATAATTGTAAACCGCAATGGCATTGGCGTCCTGGCCGTACCAAATCGACTGGCCGTCCTTAGCGCCGTTTTTATAAACCGACTCTTCCTGTATCCGTCCGTTTTCGTAATAAACCTTCCTGTCGCCGTTCAATATCCCCATTTTATAAGTCTCGGCAAGCTGCAACCTTCCCCCCGGATTAAAAGTCATCTTCCTCCCGTTTATTTTTCCGGCCTTGTACATTATTTGCTCTGAGATATAACCGCGCTTGCTTATCTTGATGTATAAACCGTCCTTTTTACCTTGATCATATTGCTCGATTATGTGGATTTGCCCGTTTTCAAAATAAACGTGCCAATCGCCATCTCGTTTGAAATTTTTGAAGGTCCCCTCAATTTGCATACTGCCATATCTCGTTTGATAAAAACCGTCCTCAATTGTGTCGGGAAGTATCTTTGATAAATCCTGTGCGCCTAGATAAGTGCAAGATAAGGCTAATGCCGTGATAAACAGAAATATATGCTTCATGGTATTTTTAGCGCAAATTTAATTTATTTTGGGATAAAATTGAGGGGGCGGCATATTAATTTATTCTGCCGCGTATTGAAATGCTCTTGCCGAATGCGTAATAAAAGAAAACAGGTCGGGGAGAGGATCTCACAACCGACCTGAATCAACCAAAACCAAATTTTTCAATTACAATTCCCATATGGGATTGAACATTGTTTTACAATTGCCATGCCAATAAATATAAATGCCTGTATTATAGTTATAAAACTATTGGATTGATTTTTTATTAAGTATTGAGCTACCTGTTTGTTTCGGAATTGTATGTTTATTTGTGTAATTTATCCGAAAATGAAGAATGTTTTTCCGGTTTTATTATCTAGTTCCCCTAAATTGATTATTGTGATGTTTCCCGGCAGATTTTATTTAACCAACTCGCCGTGCAGATCGAAAAAATCGCCTTTGAGTATTTTGACCTTATAGAATTCCCCGATTTTAATTTCATGATTTTCATCCTGGACCAACACCTCGTTATCTACTTCGGGCGAATCAAATTCAGTCCTTCCAATGCAAAAACCGTTTTCGTGCCTGTCGAAAAGAACTTTTAAGAATGTCCCCTCCTTTGTTCTGTTTTTTTCCAGGGAAATCTGTTGTTGCAACATCATCAGCTTATCGGCCCTGTCTTGCTTGGTTTGTTCCTCTACATCGTCCTCAAGCAAAAATGCTGAGGTGTCTTCTTCGGCAGAATACCGAAACACCCCCAAACGGTCGAATCTTTGCTTTGCTACGAAATCATATAATTCGTCGAATTCACCTTCGGTCTCGCCCGGATACCCGACAATCAGTGTCGTCCTCAGGCTCGAATCAGGCAGGGCGTTCCTGAAATCCTCAATAAGTTTTAAAGTTGCTTCCTTATCGTGGGCCCTTTTCATCGATTTCAATATCCTGTTGTTTATGTGTTGAAGCGGGATGTCCAAATAATTGCAGACCTTAGGGTTGTTTTTTATTTCGTCGATCAAATCTTCCGGAAAGCCTTGCGGGTATGCATAATGAAGTCGGATCCACTCTATCCCGTCAACTTTTGATAAATTGTTTATGAGCTCGGCAATTCTTCTTTTTTTGTAAATATCCAATCCGTAATACGTTAAATCCTGGGCTATCAGCATTATTTCCTTCACGCCTCGCGATGCGAGAAACCCGGTTTCTTTTACTAATTCCCCGATGGGTCTTGAGATATGTTTTCCGCGGATCAGGGGTATGGCACAAAATGAACAGTTGCGGTCGCAGCCCTCCGATATTTTTAAATAAGCATAATGCTTTGGGGTTGTGAGATTTCTTTCGCCAACCAGGTCGAGCTTGTAATCAACATCAAGGGTTTTTAAAATATCCGCAAGGTCGTTTACGCCAAAAAAACCGTCAACATCGGGAATTTCTTTAATTAGGGAGTCCTTGTACCGTTGTGACAGGCAGCCTGTTACATAAACTTTTGATGTAAGCCCCTTGCTCTTTGCGTCCGTAAGCTGCAAAATAGTATCAATGGATTCTTCTTTCGCATCGCCAATGAAGCCGCAAGTGTTCACTATCTGGATATCCGCATCTTCATTTGAATTATGGCTAATGGAGTAATCATTCCCCAGCTGTCGCATAAGCACTTCCGAATCAACAATGTTCTTGCTGCAGCCCAATGTTACGATATTGACGGTTTTTTTCTTCAAATTCTTATTTTTCTTGCGGTTTCGTGCTAATGGTTCCGCTAATGGTAGCCGGGAATTTAGTTCCGTTCTGCTCAAGCTCCATGCTCATGTCCATATCCATTTCCGATGAAATAGTCCAGCCGGTTTTAGTATTGACCAATAGCTTACCGCTAATTTCACCTTTTACCTTAGCGGTTTCGCCATTGAGGTTGTTGGCACTTATTGTTGTTGAAACACCGAGCGTTACAACTTTTCTGGTAATCTTGATAACTGTATATTTCGTATGATAGTTCATATCGCTGGTTTCCATAGGCTTAATGTCGGCTTCCCAGCTGTCGTTTACCATAACTTTATAATCGGGGTAAACAACATAGCTGCTGCCTGACGAAAGATTGTTGGCCATATCGTTGTTTTTGCCAAAATCGCCCAAATCATATTCCTTTACGTTTCCTTTGTTGTCAAAAACCACCGAGTATGAGTTGCCGATAAGTTTTTTGAATGTTTGTGCGATTTGTTTCGACATAGGGTCGCTTTTGCTTGTCTCCTCTTCGGAGTCGTAAACGATGTCCATGCCGAAGATGCTCTGTTCCATCCGTATTGCTGTGATCGTGGTTTTTGTGGTATTCCCCGTTGCGGAGGCCTTGTCTATAGTAACAGTTGTTTTTATCGACATAAGCTGGCTTAATGACATGCTTTGCCCGTTGGCTTCAAAATCAATGTCCTGATCGATATTAATAAGCGTTTTATACGATTTGCCTTGCGTTAACTTATAACTTAACATCACTTTTTTCTGAGCAAAACTTGTTGCCACGAACATGGGTAACATAATAAGGGCAGTTACCACAGCCACTTTTCTTAAATTTTTCATGAAATAATTTTTATGTTTTTCTTCTTTTAAAAGTAATAAAATTCTTTGAGATACTAAAATGGAGCGTCATCACCCGGCTCGTTAATATCGTCCATTTTAGAAGGGACCGTTCTGAATCCGGCCTGGACATCGGCTTCCGGAAAGCCCTGTCCGCCGCCATGAGCATAGTCCTCGAAACGGGCAAACTTATCGATAAACCTAAGTTTTATGTCGCCGACGGCGCCGTTACGGTGTTTGGCGATAATAACTTCGGTAACACCTGCAGTTGGAGTCCCATCTTCAAATTGGTCGATTTTATAATACTCTGCCCTGTAAATAAACAAGACCAGGTCGGCATCCTGCTCGATGGCCCCCGATTCGCGAAGGTCGGAAAGTATCGGCCGTTTGCTTTGCCCGGGGCGTGTTTCAACAGCACGACTTAATTGGGACAGTGCCAAAACCGGGACATTAAGCTCTTTGGCGAGTGCTTTTAAGGAGCGGGATATCTGTGAGATTTCCTGCTCGCGATTGCCTTTGATGTCTCCGCCGGCAGTCATAAGCTGAAGATAATCGATAAATACCATTTGGATATCATGTTGCTGCTTTAATCGCCTGCATTTTGCCCTCAGCTCAAAAATTGACAGGGCAGGAGTGTCGTCTATAAATATCTTGGCATCGCTTAGGCGATTGATTTTGGCATTCAACTGTTCCCATTCATGATCCGCCAATTCACCTTTTTTAAGTTTGTCGGATGTTAATTCCGATTCGCTCGAGATAAGGCGCGTTACCAGTTGAACAGCGGACATCTCCAGCGAGAAGAACGCAATAGACTGCTTGAAATCAACAGCCATGTTCCTTGCCATCGACAAGGCCAGGGCTGTTTTTCCCATTGAAGGACGGGCGGCAAGAATTATTAAATCCGATTTTTGCCATCCCGAGGTTATCCTGTCCATGTCAACATATCCGGATGGGACCCCGCGGAAATGGGAATCTGAATTCTTTGCGCTTTCTATGTCCTCGATGGCCTGCCTGACCAATGAGGGCATGTCCTCGAAATTCCTCCTCAGATTTGTTTCCGAAACAGAAAATAAATTTTGTTCGGCTTTATCCAAAAGAGAAAAAACATCAGTAGTATCCTCATAAGCATCCTTGATGATCTCGGAAGATATGGAGATTAAATCGCGCTGAATATGCTTTTGTTGGATGATACGCGAGTGATATTCTATATTTGCCGCCGACGCTATACGGCTCGTAAGCATGGTGATATAATATGGGCCGCCAACCATCTCCAGTTCGCCGGTGCTCTTGAGCTCGTTGGTAACAGTAAGTATATCAATGGGTTCCGATTTGCCGAACAGCCTTGATATCGCGCTGAAGATTCTTTGGTGAGCATCTTTATAGAAGACTTTTGGTGTTAGGATATCGATAACCGCAGAAACTGCGTCCTTCTCCAGCATCAGGGCCCCGAGAACGGCTTCTTCCAGGTCTGTGGCTTGGGGCGGCACCTTCCCATGCTCCAAAAACTGCTGCGGATTCGCCTTATTGGTCAGGCCCTCAGTAGGTTTCTTTCTTTTATTCTTAGTTTCTTCCATGTTCCAAAAATACTAATATGGTGATGCGGTGCGCTAATTGTTGATAAATTTTTTCGGTTTCGGAAATCCCGTAAACGATGAAAATCGAAATTGGTTCAGGAGCCAAAAACTGATTATTGAATTTTTTTTAAAAAGTCGTAAAACTTTTCGCTGCCATAACTGACCTGTGGTCGTTGCTCAAGCGGGATTTTCTTCCAGCAATGTCCCATGAAATCACAGGGGTAAGGTTTTATGCAATGCCCGTCCGGTTCTATTGCTGGCGACTTTTCCAGTTTTAGAGCCTCTTTTTCCCTTGCCGCCTGCTCTTTAACATACTCCTGCAATTTTAGTACCTCATCGAGAACGCTTGCTTTTTTGAATAATTTATCTATTTCCGGCTGCCCTTCAAACTCATAATCAGGGTCGATGTGGATTAAAAAGAAATCATTTAATTGTAATCCCGAATTGGTGATGACATAGTATTGAAAAGCAGCATCAAGTATATAAGTGTCTGAAATCCCAAGGGAACTCTTAACCTCAAAGGCAGTCCATCCGTCATTGCCCTTGACTAAAATATCTAGTATTGCCAGAAGTTGGTCGTATTGAAAACTAACCTCATAAATAACCTCGTGCATATTGGTGTTTATGATATGCTGAACTTCGAGCACTCGCTTTTGGTATTGCGATGGCGATTTTGGCCGCATATCAATTCCGCCGGGAAATAATTGCTGGGCCATATCGCCAATTTTATGCCCGCGGCTGAACTTAGCCCTTTGCCCCGGACTAATCCTATCTCTTAAAAACGGACGTTTCTTGTTTAGATAAAGTGATTTAAGACACTGGTTGCCACGAATAAACGTGGATTTGGACAGAATATGTTTTTCCATGAGGACTATAGTGATTAAAGCGCAAAGGTAGGGATTTTAGATGTAGTTTTACCTGTGCCAAACAGCCGGTGACGACTTTCGCTATTTGAGGCCGGAATATAGTTATTGCCTTTGAATCATTAAAAATAAAAGGGGGTAAAAACAGCCTAAGCTTTATGGTTTTTGAAAACCCATATCAACTCGCTGATTATCATTGCAGTTGCTCCCCATACGATATGGACGTCAAAATGAAAACAGGGCACGTCAACTAATTTTCCGTTCCTGTGCTTAATGTTCTTGTGCGTAAAGGTCCCGGGGTCCAACAGTAAACCAAACTCAACTTCTATTAACTGTTCGACTTCGTCTTTGTTAATCATGAATTCGGGGCGTTTTTGCGTGATCCCAACAAAAGGATATACGTCGAAATTGCTTGGTGGAATAAAGAGCGGGCTGAGCTTCCCGATTATTTCAACGTCATCGCCGACTATGCCCATTTCTTCGTTTGCCTCCCTCAAGGCTGTTGATCGCAGGTCGATATCCGTTTCCTCGAATTTCCCGCCCGGAAAAGAAACTTGCCCGCTGTGAACGCTATTGTCGGAAGGGCGTCTCATCAGCACGCACATTATTTTGCCCTTGTGGGGATAAAACAATATCAATACGGCGCTTTGGCGCGTGTCGGCATTTATTGCTTGCATTTTTAACTCCTGCAAACGCATGACGGGAGCCATTCTTAATTGTGCTTCCAATCCCGGTAGCGATGTCAATGAGGTTTTTAGTTTTTTCGTAAATTCGGCAAAATCATTCATTGGTGGCAAAAGTAAAAAAACGAAATCATATTTTTTCGAAATTTATTAAATCTTGTAAAAATTATCCTACCTTTGTTAGTTCTGAATTCGTTGGGTTTATGGTGAAGGAAATTGAAAAGCCTGTTGGTAAAGTTAGCACAAATCAAGAAGAATTAAAGAAGCTTATTCTTTTCAACGATGACGTGAACACTTTTGAATTCGTTATAGATTCGCTGATAGAGGTTTGCGAACATAATCCCATGCAGGCTGAGAACTGTGCTATGATTACCCATTTTAAGGGAAGGTGCCCCGTTATGTCGGGTTCCTTCAAGGATTTGGAGCCATATCATAAAGCATTGTCAAAGCGGCAGTTAACAGTTGAAATATCTTAAGTTTATGTGGTGGATTGTCGTATTGCTGATATTGATCGGAATTGCACTCCTGGTGCTTGAGGTACTGGTGATACCGGGAGCCGGTTTTGCTGGCGTCGTCGGTTTTGCGATGATGGTTGCCGGAGTGTGGATGGCATATACGCGGATTGGAATTGCGGAAGGCAACATAGTGATGATATCCACCCTTGTCCTTAACGTCGCGGGCGTTATTTATTTTGTTCGTTCCAAAACATGGAAGAAAGCGATGTTGAAAACCAAGATATCCGGCAAAGTCAATGAGATAAATAACGACAATATAAATGTTGGCGACAGAGGAGTTACCATTAGCCGCATTGCTCCCATGGGTAAAGCATTGATCAAGGGTGATTTTGTGGAGGTCGGCTCAATGTCCGAATTTATTGATCAGGACACTGAAATAGAGATAATTAGAATACAAGGAAATAAAATTTATATAAAACAAATTAAAGATAGTTAAGATGAATGAAATGTATGTTTTTATTGCGCTGGCAGTAGGTGCGATTTTCTTTTTATGGTTGTTGCTTTACTTCATTCCTGTGGGATTGTGGTTTACGGCTCTTGTTTCGGGTGTTAGGATAAACTTATTGCAGTTGGTGCTCATGCGCTGGCGCAAGGTTCCGCCGCGTGTTATTGTCAATAGCATGATCGGAGCCACGAAAGCCGGAATAATTTTAAAGCGTGATGACCTTGAGGCCCACTTCCTCGCCGGGGGACAGGTTCAGAAGGTTGTTAACTCATTGATTTCTGCCGACAAGGCAAATATGGAGCTGGATTTTAAGACAGCAACCGCCATCGATCTTGCTGGTCGCGATGTCTTAGAAGCAGTTCAAATGTCAGTTAACCCTAAAGTTATTGACACAAAGAGAGTTGCCGCTGTTGCGAAAGATGGCATACAGTTGATCGCCGTTGCCAGGGTAACCGTTAGGGCAAATATCAAGCAATTGGTGGGCGGTGCTGGCGAAGAGACAGTTTTGGCCCGTGTTGGCGAAGGTATAGTTTCGTCGATCGGCTCGGCCAATTCGCATAAGGCAGTACTCGAAAACCCCGATTCTATTTCAAAGGTCGTTTTGGACAAAGGCCTCGATTCGGGAACCGCTTTCGAGATCTTGTCGATAGATATTGCCGACATTGATATAGGAAAGAACATCGGGGCCGTGCTTCAAATGGATCAGGCCAATGCCGACAAAAACATTGCTCAGGCAAAAGCCGAGGAAAAAAGGGCCATGGCCGTAGCGCAGGAGCAAGTAATGAAAGCCAAGGCTCAGGAAGCCCGCGCAAACGTTATTCAGGCAGAAGCCCAAATCCCGATGGCTATCGCCGAATCATTCCGTAGCGGCAACCTGGGGATTATGGATTATTATAAATTCCAGAATATCCAGGCAGATACCAAGATGAGGGAGTCGATAAGCGAGGACCCGGGCATTGAAAAAGATCCTAAATAAAGTTAAAAGAAGGATCTTTGACAAAACATAAAGCCGTCCCGGACCGTTTAGTCCGGGACGGCTTTTTTTTATCAGTAATTTATTTATTTTTGTTAACAGCTTATTGAGGATTGCCGAACATATAATTTGATATGAGAGAAACTGGTTTTGAGACATTGTTGATGGTCGGCGATAAGCCAGTACCACCAAAAGATGCTGAAAATATCGTTAAGGCCTATGAATATGCGCTACGGGCATCATCAAAAATAAAGCATAATCCCAATGACCCTTATGTTTATCATGCGATAGATGTGGCCGAGATATGTATGAAGGAAATAGGGCTGGGCCCTACATCTGCTATATGTGGCTTGTTGCATGGATTGGTAGTAAACAACCTCATCGATGACGAAGAAATCTCAAATGAGTTCGGCGAAAGCGTTGCGGAAATACTGAAGGGGTACAAAAAAGTCTCGGAACTTAGGACAGAGAGGCTTAGTTTTCAGTCGGAGGCTTTCAGCAAGCTTTTCCTCTCAATGGTTGACGATATGAGGGTGATTCTCATCAGGCTTGCCCACGACCTGAGCGACTTACGCAAGCTTGACAATGTTGGGGAACGGCAAGATGCCTTGATACAGGAGGTTAAATATCTTTATACTCCGATTGCCCACCAACTTGGGCTTTATAAGATTAAAACAGAGCTGGAAGAAAGGGTAATGCTTTATGAGCATAAGGATGTTTATGAGGCCATAAGCACTAAAATTAGGGAAACAAAGGCCAAAAGAGAGGTTTTTATACAAGATTTTATCAGGCCTTTCGAGAGAGAGCTTATGGCTCAGGGAATGGATTTCGAGATAAAATGGCGGACTAAGTCCGTTCCCTCCATCTGGGCAAAAATGAAAAGGCAAAATATTGATTTCGAGCAGGTCTTTGATCTGTTTGCCATAAGGATAATCATCAATTCAAAAAAATTAAATAAAGAAAAGGAAGATTGTTGGCGCGCATATTCGATAGTTACGAATTTTTACTCGCCCGACCCCAAGCGTTTGCGCGATTGGATCACTACGCCCAAGGCAAGCGGTTACGAATCGCTTCATACCACGGTCAAGAGCCATAACGACAGATATGTCGAGGTTCAGATTAGAACTGGCCGAATGGATGAGATCGCCGAAAAAGGGCAGGCCTCGCACTGGGCCTATAAGGGTGTCATGAATAAAAAAAATACCGACGACTGGCTCTCGCAGGTAAGGGATATATTAGAGCATCCCGATCGTATCGAACATGATGTGGCTTATAAAAGCGGAGGGGGTAAAAAAAACGAGAATATTTTCGTGTTCACACCAAAAGGTGATCTGAAGCAACTGAAAGCCGGATCCACAGTCCTCGATTTTGCCTTCGAGATACATACCGATGTCGGGAGCTCATGCCAGGGCGCCAAGGTAAACAACCGTGTTGTCCCAATTAGGTATCAATTGCAAAACGGCGATAAAGTTGACATACTCACCTCTAAAAACCAAAAGCCAAAGCTCGACTGGCTCACTTTTGTGAATACCGAACGGGCAAGGGTTAAAATAAAACGCAAACTGAAGGAGGATAAATATAAGGAAGCCGAGAACGGCAAAGCTGTATTGCTCCGAAAATTCAAGAATTGGAAGTTTAAAAGCACCGACGACCTTATAAATATCCTTGTTAAGCATTACAAACTGGATACCAGCATCGACCTTTATCATCTTATAGCAACTGACAAACTGGAGATTGGCGAGGTCAAAAAAGTGATCCGTAATTATCTCAAAAAGGACACGTCCCAGGAAAAGATTGAAGATCAGCCTGTTGACGAAGTTAAACTTAACAAGCATTACGACGATCGGGAGGAAGTTGTTTATATTGGGGAGAATTTAAGAAATATAAATTACAGAATCGCCAAATGCTGCAACCCTATAAAAGGTGATAAGGTTTTTGGTTTCGTAACTGTTGCCGGTGGAATTTCTATACACCGCAATAATTGCCCCAACGCAAAGCGCTTAAAGGAAAATTACCCATATAGGCTTATGCAGGTCAAGTGGCTGAAAAGCGGCGAGGATAAGTTCACTACCGCCAATTTGAAGATTACCGGCGAAGACAAACTGGGAATTGTTGGCAGCGTTACAAATACCATCACCAACGATTTGAGGGTCAATATGCGCTCGATAAATTTTAGTTCCAAAGGGAAGTCGTTTAAAGGAATAGTGTCGGTGCTGGTTAAGGACAACGAGCATCTAAGCCAGCTTATCGCCAAGCTCCTGAAACTTGACGGAGTTGACAAGATAGTGAGGGTAAAGTGATATTATCTGTTGTGTTTTTGGTTTTCGAATTGTTCTTGTCGCAATAATATACCTGATAATCACCAATATAACCCAATCTTGCTGTCTTGTCGCCTGCTTGCCTCTCAATCTGTTGCATTTACATTATTCCAAACCAGCCTGTAGCCGGAGCCATGTACGGTAATTATATTAACATTCCTGTCTGTTGAGAGGTGTTTTCTGAGCTTTGTTATGTAAACGTCCATACTTCTGGTAGTGAAATAGTTGGCATCGCCCCAGATGCTATTGAGTGCCAGGCTTTTAGGTAATACATTGCCTTTTTGTTCCAGCAGTATCTTTAGTAATTCCGATTCTTTAGGAGAAAGGGTTTTCCTGGAGTCGTTGGCTTTATCGTATAAAACACGCGATTTAACGTTGAACTTAAACTTCCCGAAGCTAAAGTTGTCGTTATGGGCTGACAGGGGGCTGCCGCCACGATTAAGTATAGCCTTTATTTTAAACAGGAGGATCTCCGTGTCAAATGGTTTGGTGATATAGTCATCAGCTCCTGATTTATAGCCTTTTAAGATATCTTCCCTCAGGGTTTTGGCCGTTATAAAAATGAATGGTGTTTCGGGCTCGCTTTCCTTGATTTGTCTGGCTATGGTAAACCCATCGACATGGGGAAGCATCACGTCTAAAATTACCAAATCGTATTTTTTGGAGGCAAACTTAGGTAGGGCCAGCATGCCGTCGTCAACCCAGTCAACATTGAATTCGCTGAGTTCGAGATATGATTTCAATACTTCCCCAAAACTTTTATCATCTTCTACCAAGAGTAACTTTGCCATTTTCAACTTATTAAGATTCACATTTTAATGAAACGGTAAATTTGCTTCCGTTGCCAATTTCACTATCTATTTCAATTTCACCGCCATGGGCGTCAACTATGGCCTTGGCATACGATAATCCAAGGCCGAAACCCTTGATGTTGTGTATGTTGCCGCTAGGTTTGCGATAGAATTTATCGAAAACGTGTTTTTGAACTTCCTTGCTCATGCCTATGCCGTTGTCGGTAACTTCCAGCAAAAACCTATCCTTTCTCAGGCTTGTGGCCAGAATTATCTCTGGAGGGTTCTCGTTGTATTTTATTGCATTATCGATCAAGTTGTTCAGCATGCCGGCAAAATGAAACTCATCAACTTTTATCAAGTGGTGAGAAGCCTTTAGCGAACAGACTATGCGTCCGCCCTTTTCGGAAGCCCTCAAACTGAAGACCGCCGCCACATTCCCGATAATCTCATGAACATCGGTCTTTTCAAGGTTCAATTTGAAGTCGTGACCATCAATTTGCGCCATCTGCAACACCTTCTCCACCTGAGAGTTCATGCGTTTGTTTTCTTTCTTTATTAAATCCACATAATAATTCGTCTTCCCTATATCGCCTGCCACTTTTGGCGATTCAATGGCTGAGGATGCCAAGCTTATCGTCGCGATAGGTGTCTTGAACTCATGAGTCATGTTATTTATGAAGTCGGACTTGATTTCGGAAATTTTCTTTTGTTTTTGGATATAATACAGGGTAAAACCGAAAGTCAGTAAAATTATAGTCGTAAAGAGCATTGAGCCAGTGATCAACAAATATACCGACTTATAAATCATCGTGTTGGCATTGGGAAAATCAAGCCCTAAAACAGTTGTGTTCCGGAAGATGTCATTGGGGTATAGGCTGGTTTTGTAAGCCATCGGCAAGATGATGTTCGTGTCGGGATCCGATTTTATCAGTCGGTTGCCTTTTCCCGTATTTGTAAAAAGTTGATAGCTGAAATCCAGACCGATGCCGTTGTTGGTAAGAGATTCCTTTAATATCTGCCTGAAGTTGTTGCTTTGCGATAAAAATTTCAAACGTTCGTTGTCGAAACTAAATTCCATTACCCATTTATCGATGTTCTCCTGAAACTTATTGAGCTTGTCTTCGACTATCTTCTCCTTTACTTTATGGAATTCCATTATTTGTTGCAATGAGTCCAGATGAGATTCAACATTCACTATATCTTGATCAAAAAATATATCGAGATCTTGAGAAGTACCTTGCTTTTTATCACTGGATATAAGCTTTGTCATTATTTTAAGCCTGCTGAGCTTGTTCGTATTCGTGTCGCCATAAATTACCACGGTTTTTTCCCCCTCGCTGTCAACAGTGGTAATGGTGCCTGTTAGGTATTGCAAATCGGGAATAGGGATGTTTCCCCCCCCCCCCCTTGCTAATGAGTCGGCATCGCTGATATTAAAAATAGGTTTTGGGGGCTTTGGCAGGTCTATTTTGTTGTCCATGAATACGAACATCTCGTCGCGCTCGATTTTATCCACGGTCTTTTTCAGGGCAGCATAAACCATTTTGTCGAAGACCGCTTTCTCCTTCTTTATCGCATAATTTATCCACAGGGCTTGTACCACGATGATTCCCAAAAGGCTCAAGGACATTAATATTATTACTATGCGATAGCGTGGTTTCATTTTTTTTGTTCAGAAGTTCAGAAGTTCAATGGCTCAAAAATACGAATCATTTGTTGGCTTGCGTTAACTTTAACCTTTCTTTAACCTTTTTTAACCCAGCTTAACCACTTCAATAACAGCTAATAAATAGTTTTGCCGAACAAATATGAAATATTTTTATAAACTTATAATAATTAAAAAATGAAAAAATTATTAACGATTGTTTTTGCGGCTGTATTAAGTGGGTTGATTATTGTTCCACGCCCCGTTAAAGCTCAGGACGTTAAACCTGATAAAAAGAAAAAAACCATTAGCATTAAAACTGTCAGGGAGGAAAACGGCAAACAGATAGTAACCGATACTACGTTTACCTTTAGTGGTGATATGGACGAACTTGATTTGGGAAAATCCGGTATATCTAATGATAGCGCGAATATGGATGTTGAAGTCCAGGTAGTTGTTAGTTCGGAGGGCGAAAATACATCTACAAAACGAGTCGTTGTCATGAATGCTAAAGACGTAAAAGTAGGTGAAGGCGGTAAAAACACAAAAGTCTTCAAATGGACTGACAAAGACGGTAACGAAATGGCTTTCAACATTGACGTTGACAAAGATGATCTGGTTTCTGATTTGAACCGGATAGAGGCGGAATTGGTGGCCTCAGGCAAAGAGCTTGAGGATGAATATCTAATGTTGTACGGAAAGTTGTCCTCCCTCGATTCCCTTAAGAACCTGGCAGATTTTGAAGGTATGGAAAAACTTGCGAAACTGAACGATTTAGACCTCGTTATCAGTTCTTCTGGGGCCATGCCGCCACATCATCCGGATTTTATGCTGTTTTTCGACGATAATACCGTTTCGGATGTTGAGCTCAGGGATGCCGGAATAAAAAGCAAACCCGACCGTTTGGAAATTGAGAACATGAATCTTGATATCGATAATGGTGTAGTTGATCTAGAATTTAGCGTTAAGCAAGAAATAAACCCTAAAGTAGTGGTTTATAATGTGTATGGCGATAAAGTTTTTTCAGGGAAACCAAGCTTGATGAATGGCAACTATCAATTAAAAATGGATCTGTCCAAAAAGCAGCACGGCACTTATTATTTAATGATCGTTTCAGGAAAGAGTTCTTTTACCAGCCGTATGAAACTATAAAGAAAATGTTGGATTGAAATAAACAAAGGAGTAAATTTCTTATCGGGGTCTAGTCGGGAGGCTGGCCCCTTTTTTTTATGACTATTCCCTATAATACTTTAGAAATCGCCCTATTTTTTTCCCTGTTTATACTGACGAAAATCATCTCTGGTTTTAATCCAAAACTACTAACTTGAAATTTGATGAAACGCTTAAAAATTAAACTTGGGGCAATGCCCAATGTAATTTATACTAATAAAATTAATCTGATTTGAGGAGTATAATAGAGCGGTGCGCTGCGCCTTGAATCTCTATTGTTGGTCAGACTACAAAGAGGGCGGTGCGCTGCACCATTTTATAATAGGAGTTAATCTTGTTGTGCGATAATTTTTTTTCATTGTGTATTATTAATCTATAATCCTGCGCCTTAGGATTGCCAATGATACTACTGTCAAATGATACTGGGCAAAATATAAAATTATAGTTAAGGTTTGCTGAAAAGAACATGACGAATAGGATATATATTGTTACACGTTTTTTATTAAAACAAATGCAAATTATTTTCAGGGATTTATTAATTAGAAATGCACTTTTTCTGAAAATCTTGATTGCTAACCGTGCGGCACATCACCTGCTTCATTGATGCGGTTCGCATTATTATTATACAACTTCGCCTGATAGCTTCGTATATGATGCACTATGAACTTCTCCAGCAGACCCTATTTATGAGGATAATTGTATTGGATTATATGGAGTACAGCTATTAATCCAAAGGTCTAGGTACAAATTAATCCAAAGGTCTTGGTGCAAAATAATCCAAAGGTCTAGGCATAAAATAATCCAAAGGTCCAGGTGTAAAATAGTCCAAAGGTCTTGGTGTAAAATAGTCCAAATGTCTTGGTGTAAAATAGTCCAAATGTCTTGGTATAAATTAATCCAGGGGTTTGGTATAAATAATCTAAGGTGCAGCGCACCGCAATATTTGTAGATATTTTCCATACCAAACAAAAAGAGGTGCAGCGCACCGTTCTATTAGACATGGGAACAAAACATTCAGATTAAATCAATTGTATAGAGTTCAATTGGTTCGGTTGTGCTTCTTAAGGTCCCTAAACATACAAATGAATGTAGTCTTATGCACAATAAGGACGTTTGTCATTGTACTGATTGTACTCAGGGTACCAATACTAAATCTGAAGTTGCCAGGATTAGAGTTATTCTCCAATATATATGAAAAACGATTTAATCTTTTATCCTTCCAAAAGCAAGTGTTTTTACCATCCAGTCGGGGAGAGGTTTCTCGGGGTTTCTGTTCCTGAGTTTTAAATACAGTCCTAACTTTTTGATAATCGGAACCTTATGCGTTTCAACAAACTCTATAAGGGTTCCGTCAGGATCGGCAATATATGCAAATGAACCTGCTGCTTCACCCATGTCGAAACTGTCGCCCGAGTCAACTGTAAACGGAAATCCTTTCGATTTGCATTCGTTTCGCAAAATATCCATTCCGCTAATATCGAAACAGAGGTGTATAAATCCCAGGTCGCCCCAAATCCTGTCCTTGTAGATTTTATTGGGTTCCCCGTCCATTAGTTGAACTAACTCGATTTGTCGTGGACCAAGTAATTTGCTGAAGGCACCTTTAGATGGTTTTGAATGCTTCAACAAAACCCTTCGGATTTTATTCCCGCCACCGGGCAACGACTTTAGGTCTTTGTAGGAGCCCTCCCTGTCATAAACTATTTCGTCCAGTCCAAGAATGTCTCTATAAACCACAAATGCCTTGTCGATATCGGAAACTCCAATTACAGCGCCCAAAGTGCCTCCGGTAAATGATTTCTCCTTCTTAAAAACGCTCTCTTCACTAACAATCTGGAAAATATTATTATACGGGTCTTTTATGAAAAAATGCTCATTGCCGACCGGGTCTTTTTCTATACCGCTCAACAAATCAAGACCGCTATCCTTAAAATGCTTATGTGCCGCATGAACATTTTTGCTCTTAACTTTAGTAATAAAAATCCCCAAATCCCCAAGTTGAATCTCAAAATTGGCAGCCTCAGGAGTTTTTCCCGTATGCTGCCATATTTCAAAACCTCCACCTCCTTGCATATTCATGGCTAGCGCAGCATGTCTTTCCCTCGGTTTGTTGTCGGTATGGGGCAACATAATCTCAGCAACGGCTTTTTCTTCGAAAACACGAATATCCATCCCAAAATATTTCCTATACCATTTCCAGGCTTCGTTAATATCGCTTACGCCTATTCCAACCTGTTGAATTCCGCAAATAATCTTTTGCATATTAACCTTTCTATGTATGATCGATTCTCATTACCAACTTCCTGTGAAGCGCCGGGGCAAATCGTTTTAAAAAAACCATAAGTAATTCACTACCACCGATATAAATCTCTTTTTTGTTATTCTTTATTGCTTTGTAATATTCAAAAGCACATTTTTCGGCACTTATTCCATTGTCTTGACCGGCATCCATTTTGCCATGTGCTTTCCCGTCCTTATCGATGGCATTTAAGGAGATCTTCGTTTTAACCCTTCCCGGATAGGCTACTGTTACACCAATGTTATTTTCTTTTAGTTCAAACCATAAGGTTTCGAAATATCCGGCAACCGCATGTTTCGATGCTGAATATGCCGACCGTAACGGAAAACCGAACTTACCTGTTATACTGGATGTTACTGCTATATGTCCGCTTCCCTGCTTCAGCATAAAGGGTAAAACGGATTTCGTTAAAGTAATGGCCGAAAAGAAATTGATTTCCATGATTTTCCTGTCCATTTCTATTGGTGTTTCCCTGGCAAATGCTCTTTGGCTGATTCCGCCATTATTGATCAACACATCGATCCGCCCAAGTTCATTGACGATTTTTTTTGTCAAATTATCGATATCCGAAGTTCGCTCAAGATCAAACTCTATAACTGTACATATATTGGAGTATTTTAAGCATTTTTGCTTAACCCTCTCCAATTCAGTGCTGTCGTTGGATGAAATTACAAGCCTGGCTTTGTCTTTTGCGAAAAGATATGCCAGTTCCTCACCGATTCCTGATGAGGCGCCCGTTATCCAAACTACTTTGTTTTTAAAGTGCATGATAGATAATTGATTAAAAAATACAAAAATGGGATAATTTCCGTAATAAAACACATTTTGGTAAAACATTGCCGGAATAAATAAATTTCCCAGGGGTAAATCCTTGAAGGGAATGTGTTTATTTTCAGGGATTTGGCATGGACAAGTTCTTTTTTATTTTGGAAATCGAAAATTGTTTTGTTTATCTTTGAAAAAAAACTACGATGATAATGAGGTATATACTACTGATTTTATGTCCCTTGCAAATGTTCTGCCTAAACGCCCAAAACATAAATGTATCCGGTGGCTCGGTTTTCGATGGTGAACCTTTTGTGATAGTTAACCCTCAAAACCCACAGAATATCGTAATTGCCTGGATGGGATATAAATGGTTGAACAAAATTGTCATTAAATGCAGGAGCAGTTTCGACGGAGGTGATAGTTGGAGCCAGGCTATAGACATGGGACATGCCCAAGAGGGCTTTACATCTGCAGACCCGTCCATGGCTTTCGACAAAAACGGTGATTTATTCCTGACTTATGTCGATTATAATAAAGAAGATGCCGTGGGCGGGGTGTTTATAAGAAAGTCGGAAGATGGTGGATTGTCGTGGCAACAGCAAGTTAAGGTGATTGATATGGATGATGACCCGGCAAAAAAACCAATCGACCGTCCATGGGTTGCAATAGACACCTCCGATGGTGTCTACCAAGGAAATATCTATGTTACAACTATGAATGCGAAGGGAGCCCAAGCCCAGTTCCACCCTTATTTGTCGCGTTCTTTTGATGGAGGACAAACTTGGCAGCCTTGGAGGTTTATAGATGATATTGATTGGTATTCAGGAAACATAATAATGCAGCCGATGCCGACACCGATAGTCTCTTCCCAAGGTAGGCTGAGTATTATTTATCCCTCATGGGTGTTTACACAAAATTTCCTGCCACAATATTTAATGGCCAATTCAACCGACGGCGGTGATATTTTTACGTACAATACCGTTTTTGAATCGGATCAGGGTGTTAGCGACAGCCTGGCAAAAAAGGGCTATCTTATAAAGTCGAACCCCGTGGACCCGCAAAATATGGTATTTGTGTATTTGTCGAAGCAATTTGGGGATGCTGATGTTGTTCTCGTGGAAACAAGCGATGGTGGAGATTCATGGAGCGATGCACTTAGGATTAATGACGATGAAGCCGCAAGCGGGAAAATGCAGGATATGCTTTGGGCATCTTATGATTTTGATGGCGACTTGATTGTTTGTTGGCGGGATCGCAGAAATAGCCCTGATACCGGATATGTAGCGGCTTCTGAGTTTTACGCTGCCTTCAGGGACAAGGATTCGGTAAGTTTTTCGAGCAATTTCAGTTTGTCGGATTCAATTATAAGTTATCACGATATTCTTTCGCTCAGCGGAAACGATTTTATGTGTATCGACTTGAAAAACGATACTTTAAATGCTGTTTGGGGTGAAGCCCGTGGCGATCAGAGCTTGAACATTTGGTTTCAAAGGATGGATGTTGGCGACGGGATTGTCAGCCTTATTAGAAAAATTGCCGATGAGTATGAAGGGCCTTCGGTTTACCCTGTACCGGCAGATAATTATTTTAAAATTGAGTCCACAAATATCAATAGTATTCAATTATACGATATGAACGGTAATTTGCTGCTAAACAGGGCAAATGCAGGGGAGGAGATGATGAAGGTCGATACAAAAGATATTGAATCAGGTGTTTATGTCCTGAAAGTTTATTCGGCTAAGAAAATATATTCCGCGAAGATTATTATAAAACATTAGTCGAAATCGAACCAGCCCAATATTTGTTTGTCGAGTTCTATTTCCGACTTATGCCTGAACTCATTGGTTTTGGCATCATATTCATAGTCATTTTGCCATTCTTCATGCTTGATTGATATTTCGCTTACTGCTTCGATAATAAACAGCAGTTCCTCGTCGGTCATAGTTGGATGTAATGAAACTCTTACAAAGCCTGGCTTTTCCGAAAGGTCGCCCTCGTTTATTTTTTTTGTTATCCTGGCAGATTCTTCGGGAGTAACATTTAGAAGAAAATGCCCATAGGTTCCGGCACAGGCACATCCACCCCTCACTTGTATCCCGAATCTGTCGTTTAAAAGTTTGACTATAAGGTTGTAATGCACATCTTCAATCCAAAAGGAAAAAATGCCTAAACGATTGTCGATATTGTCAGCCAAAACATGAAGTCCTTTTATTTTACCAAAGCCTTCAAAAGCAATATCGACCAATTCCTTCTCTCTTTCATTAATGAGTTTTGTGTTTAGTTGCTCTTTAAGCCTTACGGCCATTGCTGCTTTCATGGCCTGTAAAAAACCCGGTGTCCCACCGTCTTCGCGCAATTCGATGTCGTCGAAATATTTATGTCCACCCCAGGGATCCGTCCATTCCACGGTTCCTCCTCCCGGATTATCGGGAACATCCCTTTTATATAGATCTTTATCGAAAATCAAGACTCCCGGCCCACCAGGTCCACCAAGGAATTTGTGAGGAGAAAAAAAGATAGCATCCAATTTCATTTCCGGATCTTCGGGGTGCATGTCGATATCGACATAAGGCGCCGAGGCAGCAAAGTCAATTAAGACAATTCCGCCGTTTTGATGTATGATTTTGGCAAGGCCATAGTAGTCGGGTTCAACGCCCGTAACATTGGAACAAGCAGTGAACGAGCCTATTATGGTCTTTCGATTTGAGTATTTCTTTATTTCCTGTTCGAAATTTCCCAGATCGCAACGATAATTGGGTTTGTGGTTTACCAAAACTACATCGGCTATAGTTTCAAGCCAGGAAGTGTGGTTTGAGTGATGTTCCATATGTGTTAAAAAAACTACCGGTCTATTTTCTTCCGGGATGTCTTCTTTATTTATGCTCCCTGTATAGTCCTTCAACCCCAATATGCGCTGGAACTTATTGATGACTGCCGTCATGCCAAAACCTGCCGTAATTATAACATCGTTCTCGTCGGCGTTCACATGTTTTTTTAAAATGTCGTGGGCTTCGCGATAAGCACGTGTCATAAGAGTTCCTGTCAAAGTGGTTTCGGTATGTGTATTGGCTACATAAGGCCCAACATCATTCATGAGTTTTTCTTCTATAGGCTTGTAGAGCCGCCCGCTGGCAACCCAGTCGGCATAAATGAGTTTCTTGCGACCATAAGGTGATTCAAAATAACTGTCGTTGCCAATAACATTATGACGGAATTTCTGAAAATGATCGGATAATTTACTCATGAAATGATTTTTTTGATTTTAAGTGATTCGCGACCTATGACAACCCCATTGTTGAAGTTGATGCATAATAAATAACAAAATTAGCAAAATCGTAGAATATCTAATAAAAGGGCTTAAGCAGGCATTGCTTTTTATGGAGTGGTGGCATTGATGTATATTATCTTACTCCAGCCAAGGGTCGAAATTAGTGTTTGGGCTGGCGTAAATATCGGTATTGTTATATCGTAGTATGGTTTTTAGGAACTCTATTTTTGTTTTTGCAAACTCTTGGTTTTCATCAAGTTTCAATATTTTGTAATAGTCGTTGATGGCCTTGCCGTTTTCTCCTGTTTTCAGGTATAAGTCAGCACGCTTATAGAGTAGGTCTATATTGGCTTTTTCATTTATTAATATGTCGAGCTTCGCAATTTGCCCTGCTATTTCTTTATCTTTTGAATTCAAATCTATCTGTGTTTAATCGCTTTTTGATATTCTAAGTAGACTAATTTCGATATCACCGTTTTCCGGATAAACACTTATCCAGTTGTTGTCGTCGGAAAACCATTTATATTGGTTTCCAACCCTGATAATGTAATCATTCGACTCGTTTCCTTCAGGCACGCTAACTACAAAACCTCCGTTTTTCCCTGTTTTGCTTCCATAACCGAAAATAATCTTAAACGAGTTCCCGCTCAAATTTTTTGCTTTTACAAGTATGTAATTGCTTTTCCTGACATTTATCCTGATAGGCTCAAACATTATTTTTTCGGTTTTGCCCGAATTTATTATTGTTGGTACTTTTATAACATCAACAATAGCATTTGTTTCAATCAGGTCGGTAATTTTTTTAATCATCTCTTCCGGATAAGTTTCCTCGGGGAATATTTTGTCTGCCTTCTGATATGCAGTGATTGCCTTATCGTAGATTTTTGCCGCATATAGCTTGTCGGCATCTGCTATGGCCAGGTTGAACTTGTTTTTTACAAGCCTGAGTTTTTCCTCTATCAAACTGTTGGTCTCGGCAATTTTATCCTTGGGATATGTTTCTTCGGGTTTTAAGCTTGAAGCAATCTTGTACTGGACAATGGCATCGCTTAGGTTGGATGCATCGAATAAGTTGTCGGCTTTAACAATGGTTTCTTGATATTTTTTGTTTAACTCGGCGGCCTTTCTTTCAAGAATTATGTTTATTTCACCTAGTTTTTTTGTTGCTGTCCTTTCGTTGGGGATAAAGCCAAGAGCCGAAAGATATGCAGATCTTGCCTTGACGAACTCCTTTTCGGCATAAAAGCCGTCGCCTTCGTCCATGGCATTGTCAAATGACTGTTTAAGAGCCATTTTCTTGTCATATTCCATTTTAAGCCCCTTAGCTTTTTCAAGTTGGGAGGCGGCAAAAACATCAGCGGGTTTTAATTTGAGAGCCGCATTGAGGGCAAGGATCGCCTCGGGGAAATTATTAGTTTTCAACAATGAATCGCTTTTAGCGAGGAAAACTTGATAATTTTCATCAAGTTGTTTTTGTAATTCTTTCTCTTTTAATAAGATATCTATTTCTGCTATTTTTTTGCCAGGTTCTTTTTCAAGAGGCTTTATTTCGGCCGCCGCCAAGAAATTGCTACGGGCATCAATATAGTTTTCCTCGCTAAACAGCCTTCTTGCGAGAGTAATTTGCATTTCGTACTTGGCATCTATTTCCCTTTGTTTGGCAGCATTGGCAATAACGATTTCTATTTCTTTGATTTGATCGGCAGGATATGTCTCGTCTGCCTTGATCAGCAATGCCTCCTTATATTTCGATATGGCTTCCGGGTATTTTTTCTCAACTACGAGAGCATCGGCTGCAATAATGATTTTTTTATACTCTGTGTCGATTTTAATTTGCTCGGCAAGAAGTTGCTCTTGTTTTTCTATTTCAGCCAATTGATTTTTGGGATAATCGTCCTCCGGACGAATGTTTGTTGCCAAAGTGTATTTTTGTTTGCTTAAACCAAATTCCTTTTTCTCGAAAAGGCTGTCCGCCGATTTGATGATAGATGCATAGCGAGCCTCCATTTTAGCCTTCTCTTTTGCATAAAGATTCTCTATTTCAGCGAGTTTGCTCTTTGGATAATCCTCAGCGGGCTTTAAGCTCAAGGCAAAATTATATTCGGCCCGGGCCGATTTATACTCTTTTAGTTTCAAAAGGCTGTCTGCTGCCTTAAGCGACTTTTCATAATTTATGTCCAGGTTAGCCATCTGGGCTTTCAGCTGCTCGTCGATCCTGGAAATCATATCCTGGGTATATGAGTTCTCGGGCCATAATTCAGATGCTGCGGCATAGGCTTCCCTGGCCGATGAATAATTGCGGTTTACATAAAGTTCATCGGCTTTTTCGATTTGTTTGTCGTATTCTAACTGACTGGCTGCCAGTGGTTCGTACTTTTCAATCTCCTTTTCTACCGCCCAGTCGTCAGGGAAAATCCCAAAGGCTTTTTTAAGGTGGCCGAGAGCCTCAACATAGTTTTTGATCTTTATGTATCTTTCGGCAAGTTCAACCTCTTCTTTATAAGCAGTTAATTTTGATTCGTATTCTGCTTGAGCGTTTTTTGCTTCGCCTATCAAACTTTGGGACAGTTTGTTGTCAGGAAATATCTTTTTCGCCTTCTTGAAATTTAGTATTGCTTCATCATATTGGTTATCAGTGATATTCTCTTTACCTTGGGCGATAAATTTATTGAAATTCTCCAATTTTTCTTTATTGTTTTTCTGAATTTCGTCGATTTTATCGATTTGTTCCTTTGCATAATCATCGCCTGCAATAATAGCCATGGCTTTAGCATATTCAGTTTTGGCTTCATCTAGCTTGTTATCATCGAAAAGTTTGTCGGCAACAAGGATGACCTCCAGATATCGGTCTTCACGCTCAAGTCCGGCATTCATCTCATTAATAATTTCATCGATTTTCGTTTTTGCATAATCATCTTTCGACTTGAATTTTAAGGCCATCTGATAATATGCTTTAGCGTCGAGGAATTTATGTTGTTCCATGAGTTTGTCGCCCATGATAATGGCTTCATCATAAGTTTTTGCCTGCTGGGAATAACTTATATAATTGCTGAAGAGGAGAAAAATCAGCATTAATAAATTCTTAAAGTATTTCCCGAATTGAATATTCATTTTCATCAAAAATTTTTCAACGATATTTTGTGTCCGTATCAACAATCAGGAACGCTTAATTCCCAGTTTTATTTTTCACTTAGATTAAACCGTCAACAATTTCCAGTTTCCTGTCAGCCATATCGGCAAATTCCTTGTTGTGGGTGACAATAACAAATGTCTGCTCAAGTTTTTCCCTTAATTGAAAGATAAGTTGGTGCAATTTATCTGATGATTCCGAATCCAGGTTGCCCGAGGGTTCGTCGGCAAATATTACTGCCGGATTGTTGATCAATGCCCTGGCTATAGCAACCCTTTGTTGCTCGCCTCCCGATAGTGCCGATGGTTTATGTGTCTCCCTATTGCTTAAGTCCATAATACTCAGTAGTTCATGAGCCTTTTTCGCTGCTTCCTTTTTGTTTGTCCCTGCAATGAAGGCAGGAATGCAGATGTTTTCAAGGGCAGTAAATTCAGGGAGTAGATGATGAAATTGGAATACAAAGCCCATCATTTTATTTCTTACTTCCGATAAATCCTTATCGTTTAAGCTCAGGAGGTTTTTGTCCATGAGCGACAACTCCCCATCATCGGCCTTATCGATGGTACCCAAAATTTGAAGCAAAGTTGATTTCCCGGCACCCGAGGCGCCCACGATGGACACTACTTCCCCCTTTGAGACTCTCAGGCTGATGCCTTTTAAGACCTTTATGGCCCCGAATGATTTAATTATATTTTTGGCAACTAACAATATTGTTTTTTTAAACTTGCGCAAAGATACTAATAGAAACAATATGTTCTGAAAATGCTTTGTTCATTTGAATCAAAGTGTTAAGGTAACGAAACCTGCAAACCCCGCTGGATTGGTCAAACGAAATTTGTAATTAAATGTGGGATGGGGGGAAATAGGGGAAAGGGAGATGGACCGGTTGTGAGTTGGTGTTTAAGATTATTAGATAAACTTATAAAGTTGAACCTTCGTATGACATAACTATCCAGTAATTTAACACTAATACCATTGCACCATCAATCCATCAACCCATTAAACCTTTAACAATTCTTGTGTGTTTTGTTTCTCGCAACGCCGCAACGCCGCTAAGAGCTGATTTCCCGAAACCTTAAAAAACCCATTGCACCATTAACCCATTAACCCCCATTATTTATAATAACCTCTAAATTATTGTCATTATAAAAACTTTCCTGGTCTTATGGCAGACAAACGATTATTATTTTTACTTTTGGTGTCCTTAAAAAACGGTATAAAAATTAAATAAATACGAAATGAATTTACACGAATATCAAGGTAAATCAATACTTAAAGGATACGGCGTCAGCGTTCCTTTCGGAATAGTTGCAAGTTCTCCCGAAGAGGCTTTCGAGGCTGCAAAAGAAATACAGAAAAAAACAGGATTCGACAAATGGGCCGTAAAAGCACAGATTCATGCAGGTGGACGCGGAAAAGGCGGTGGAGTGAAAATTGCCAAAACGCTTGATGAAGTAAAGCGATATGCCGATGAGATCATAGGCATGATGCTCGTTACGCCCCAAACCAAAAAGGAGGGAAAACTTGTCAGCAGGGTTTTGGTCGAGCAAAACATTTATTATCCCGGTCCGGAAGATGTTGAGGAATATTATATGAGCATCTTGTTAAACCGCGACCAGGGTCAGAATATGCTTATGTATTCGCCAAGAGGCGGAATGAATATAGAGCAGGTTGCCGAAGAAGCTCCTGAGGAAATATTTCATGAGCTTATCGACCCCAAGGTAGGTTTAACAGGTTTTCAGGCCCGTCGAATTGCTTTTAACCTTGGTTTGAGTGGTGTGGCATTTAAAGAGATGGTGAAGTTTGTCGCCGCACTTTACAAGGCTTATACTGGTGCAGATGCCAGTTTGTTCGAAATAAACCCTATCATAAAGGCTGCCGATGGCAGAGTTTATGCTGCTGATGCAAAGGTTGTTATCGACAATAATGCGCTTTATCGCCATAAAGACATTGCTGATATGCGCGACCTTGCCGAAGAGGATCCCACAGAGGTCGAAGCAAGCCGTTTCGATTTGAACTTCGTGAAACTCGACGGTAATGTCGGTTGTATGGTAAACGGTGCCGGACTTGCAATGGCTACTATGGACATGATCAAGATGTCGGGCGGCGACCCGGCAAATTTCCTGGATGTGGGAGGTACTGCAGATGCCAAACGTGTTGAAGAAGCTTTCCGAATTATTTTAAAGGATGAGAACGTAAAAGCCATACTTGTTAATATTTTTGGCGGTATAGTCCGCTGCGACCGTGTTGCGCAAGGTATAGTTGATGCTTATAACAATATCGGCGATATTTCTGTTCCTATTATAGTTAGGCTACAAGGTACCAATGCCGAGGAAGGCAAGAAACTTATCGATGATTCCGGGCTTAAAGTTCATTCGGCCATTCTATTACAAGAAGCTGCACAACTAGTAAATGAAGTTGTAGGATAAATAACAAGATAATTCCGAAAGAAGGCTGTGTCAGGTTTTGGCACGGCCTTTTTTTTGCAGACCGGTTTGCGTTCTCAACGGATTTAACTTAAATGTCAATATTTTGGAAAGATATTTATTTATTGTTCATCCGGATTATTCCTATTTACATAATTCATTATAAAAGAAGACATGCTCAGCAAAGTATTTGAAATCCGCTTTATTGTTTTCAGTTATTTTGGGGCAATCGTTGAATAAAACCCCAAAGTCTTGTTTCTTGTATTTCTTCTTTCTGATGATCAGGGTGTTACCATCTTTTACAACATAATATGCAGTAGCCTCGTTTCCCGAGATACCTATATTACCGCTGGAGGTTTCTCCACTTCGGGCATTAGGCATATCGTACACCTGAATTTTGTCGTCGAAGCCCGGGTTAAGGAGCTGCAAAAGCAGATATTTATCTTTTGTCGGGTGCTTGACCCTTTTCCAGTAAATATATTCTCTTTCTACGACTTCGCTGAAATTGGAGTTGGCAAGTTTTTTAATGTTCGACGATTGTTCGGCAATAATTTCAATTTTTGCAAGTCCGTCAACCTTTAATTTGAGTTGCTCTATATCAGAAGCCTTAAACTTGTTTTTGTTCCCTTGTTCATCCAACAGCATGAAGCTCATCATCCCGTTAGGGCCAAAGGATGCATACTTTATTTTGCCTTTGATTGTGCTTCCGTCAAGTTTGATTACTTCGGCAGGGCCTGAGATAGAGGATAGTGGAGTTACAAATTGAGCATATGTCATGCTGCTCAATAATAAAATTGCAGATAATAAAACTAAGTATTTTTTTGTCATATGAGAAGATTTTATTTTGATGCCAAATATCGTAAAAATTTCTATTTGGAATTTTCTTCTTTATAAAAGCTTATTAGCTCTATACTATCATATAAAATAATCTTATACCAGGTTCATAAAAAATAAATCTTGTTTTACAATATCCAAGTATGAAATCTTCCTTTTTCAAATAGAGCTTGTTTAGTAGAACCTAGTTTTTTGAATAAGATAAACATATTTCTCGCTCCTTAAAAATATGATATAGAACATAAAAAAAAGGGCGTTAAATAGATGTTAAAAAAATCACAAATTATTTAAAAAGCAGAAAATCAGAATTTTAATATAAAATCCACTTATTCAGAATGAGTATAAATTATGATAATGCGCATAAATTGCGTAAATCTCATCATTATTACTTTTATTTTTACGGAAAAATTTAAACTCTTTAAAATATGAGATTCTATAAGTTAAAAGGGGTATTCTTGATTTTGGGGATGGCCTTTGCGATTTTTTGTAAAGCCGAAGATGGCAATAGTTTATTTACGAGGCTTTGTACTCCTTGCCATACTATAGGTGGCGGCAGGTTGGTAGGCCCCGATTTGCTGAAGATTACGGAGAAAAAGGATAAAAGCTGGCTTATTTCTTTTATACAATCCTCACAAAGCGTGATTAAAGATGGCGATGCGGATGCAATTGCCTTGTTTGACGAGTATAATAAAATAATGATGCCCGACCAACCCTTGAGCACTGCGGAAGTTGAGTCGGTATTAAAATATATTGAATCAAAAAGTAGTCAGGGCGGACAGGCTGGCACAACAAAGATTGTTGATATGCTAAGTTCTGCCACGGACGATAATATTGCTGAGGGACTTCTTTTGTTTTCGGGGAAGAAAAGCCTTGAAAACGGTGGTATAGTCTGTATTTCATGCCACAGCATAAAAGACGATAATGTTTTCAGCAGCGGTAAGCTGGCCAAGGACCTTACTTTGACCTATGGCATTATGGGGAGCGCCGGCGTCTCGGCCATCCTAAATAGCCCACCATTTCCCGCAATGTCGGAAACCTATAAGAACAATCCTTTGACAGAGGAAGAAATATTGAGCCTGACAGCTTATTTGCGATTTGTTGGCGAAAACCGTTATTATCAACACCCCGTTGATTTTGGGACAACATTCGCCGCTTTTGGGATAATCGTGTTTATAATGTTGAACATCGGCATTATCATACTCTATTTCAGGCGCAAGCGCAATACTGTAAACCAAGAGATACTAAACAGGCAATCTTTATAATAAATTAAGCTAAATCTATTTATATGAGTTGGATAAAAGATTTGATCTCCCCCAAAACAAGGCAATGGGAGGAAATGTATAGAAACAGATGGCAACATGATAAAATTGTTAGAAGTACTCATGGAGTAAACTGTACCGGAGGGTGTAGCTGGAACATCCATGTTAAGGACGGTATAGTGGTTTGGGAAACACAGGCCATGGATTATCCTTTGTTGGAAAAGTCCCTGCCTCCTTACGAACCTCGCGGATGCCAGCGCGGAATCTCGTTTTCCTGGTATTTGTATAGCCCGATCAGGGTTAAATATCCTATGATCAGGGGTGCGCTTGTTGACATCTTTAAAGAGGAAAAAGCCAAAACGGGCGATGCCCTGAAAGCCTGGGAAAACATTCAGAGCAACCCTGAGACAAGGAAGAGGTATCAAACAGCAAGAGGAAAAGGCGGTTTTAGGAGGGCCAGCTGGGAAGAGGCCAAGGAAATAATTGCTGCGGCAAATATTTATACGGTTAAAAAGTATGGCCCCGACAGGATGGTGGGTTTTTCACCTATACCAGCCATGTCGATGCTGAGCTATGCTGCCGGATCGCGTTTCCTCCAACTGATGGGAGGCGTTAACCTGAGTTTTTACGATTGGTATTGCGACTTGCCGAACTCGTTTCCCGAAATTTGGGGAGAGCAGACAGATGTGGCGGAAAGTGCCGACTGGTATAACTCCAAGTTTATTGCCGTTATGGGCGCCAACCTTGGGATGACGCGTACACCCGATGTTCATTTCTTTTCCGAGTCGAGGCATAATGGAACAAAGACTGTTGTTTTTGCCCCCGACTTCAACATGGTTGCCAAATATGCCGATAAGTGGGTTCCTGTTCATGCCGGACAGGACGGTGCGTTTTGGATGGCCGTAACACACATTATTTTAAAAGAGTATCATCACGATAAAAAAACACCTTATTTTATCGATTATACGAAGAAATACACCGATAGCCCTTTTCTGGTGGAAATCAATGAGGAGGATGGCAAACTTGTTCCCGGAAGAATGTTGAGGGCCTCGGCCGTCAAAAAATATAAGGATATCGAAAAAGGCGACTGGAAGTTTCTCAACATAGATTCCAAAAGCGGTGAGATGGTCTGTCCCGGAGGAAGTTCCGGACACAGGTGGGATAGCAAGGACGGTAACTGGAACATGAAATTCGAGGATGCCGAAACAGGGAAACCTTATGATCCCGAACTGACCTTGTTGGAAAACAAAGACGAAGTGCTGCAAGTTGAATTCATTGAATACGGCAAGAACAAAATAGCCCAAAGGGGAGTTCCGGTCAAGCACATCAATACAGTTGGCGGTATGGTTAAGGTAACTACCGTTTATGACCTCATTATGGCTCAATATGGCGTTGACAGGGGGCTTGGAGGCGACTATCCCTCTACTTACGAAGATAAGGAAGCAGCCTATACACCGGCCTGGCAAGAGATATTGACAGGCATCGGCCCCAAGACAGTTATCCAGTTTGCGCGCGAATGGGCAAGGACTGCGGAAACCACTAACGGAAAATGCAGTATTATAATAGGTGCTGGAATAAATCATTGGTATCACAATAATTTAATCTATCGTGCCGGAACCATGGCATTGATGCTCACAGGATGTATCGGCGTCAACGGTGGCGGGATGAACCATTATGTAGGCCAGGAGAAACTGGCCCCTACCGATTCGTGGGCCAGCATAATGTCGGGCAAGGACTGGCAAAAGGGAGTTAGGTTGCAACAAGCACCTATTTGGCATTATATAAACTCCGACCAGTGGCGCTACGACGGCAATCAGGCCGACTATAATACCGTTCCCGAAAATGAACTGTCCTCAATGCATTCGGCCGATATGACCGTAAAAGCAGTGCGTAACGGATGGATGCCTTTCTACCCACAATACAACAAGCATAATTTCGATATTATAAAGGATGCCGAGGAATCAGGAGCCAAAACAGAAGATGACATTAAGAAATATGTTGTTGAGAAACTGAAGTCCAAGGAGTTGGTTCATTCGGTAGTTGAGCCCGATGAGGAAATCAACTTCCCGCGGCTTTGGTATATCTGGAGAGGAAACGCATTGATGTCGAGTGCTAAAGGCCATGAATATTTTATGAATCATTATCTTGGCACACATCATAATTCTATTGCTGACGAGGTCGCCGATAAATTCGTAAAAGATATTAAATTCAGGAGTGAAAGCCCAAAAGGCAAGATGGATCTTATCGTGAATCTTAATTTCAGGATGGATACATCAGCACTATACTCCGATATCGTTTTGCCGGCAGCGTCCTGGTATGAGAAAACGGATTTAAACAGTACCGATATGCACTCGTTTATTCATCCTCTTTCACCGGCTATTGCACCCGTATGGGAGTCGAAGAGCGATTGGGTTATTTTCCGCGAGATAGCAAAGGCTACCAGTGAGCTGGCGAAGAAGCATTTTGCTGAGCCTATTAAGGATTTGGTAAACCTGCCCATAGCACACGATAGTGCCGGCGAGGTGTCTCAAAGCGAAATAAAAGACTGGAGCAAAGGTGAATGCGAACCTGTTCCAGGTAAAACTATGCATGATATGGTAGTTGTTGAACGCGATTATACCAAGATTTATGATAAGTTTATCAGTCTGGGACCCAATATTAAAAATGGATTGGGCGCACATGGCAACACTTATCAATGTGCCGATTTTTATGAGAAAATGTTGGACGACAAAGATCATCTTCAAGAGGTTGACGGCAAGAAATACCCTTCGCTTTATGAGGATGAGGAGGCTGCCAATGCAGTTTTGCACCTATCAAGCCTCACGAACGGAGAGCTTAGCAAAAGAGCTTATGAAGGAGCCGAGAAAAGAACCGGCATACATCTAACGGATATTTCGGAAGGGAGCAAGGATGTTCGCATAAATTATAAAGATCTTCAAACAAGGCCGCACCGCTACAACCAATCTCCTGTATGGTCAGGGTTGATGAATGACGGTCGGGCCTACTCAGCATATACATATAATGTTGAGCGTTTGATCCCATGGCGCACATTAACCGGGCGCCAACATTTTTATCTCGATCATGAAGCATATATAAAGTTCGGTGAGCACCTGCCTACCTATAAGCCATCCCCGAAACCGGAGGTTTATGGCGAGCTTCGTCAGACGGTTGCCACAGGCAGGGCTAAAATGCTAAACGTACTTACTCCTCACGGAAAATGGCATATCCACTCCACTTATGGCGACACCTTGAGGATGCTTACCCTTTCGAGAGGGATGGAGCCGTGCTGGTTGAGCGTTGAAGATGCAGCTGAAATGGGCATTAAAGACAACGATTGGGTTGAAGTGTATAACGACAACGGCGTTTATTGCACGCGTGCTTGTGTGAGCGTAAGGATACCTAAAGGTATTTGTATAGTTTACCATTCCCCCGAGCGGACTTATTCAGTGCCAAAATCGCAAATAAGGGGAGGAAAGCGTGCCGGCGGACACAATAGTTTTACCAGGGTGCACCTCAAGCCAAACCTGATGGCCGGTGGATATGGGCAGTTTACCTACCACTTTAATTATTGGGGCCCGGTAGGGGTAAACCGCGACACCCATGTTTTAGTACAGAAAATGAAAAAAGTAGAATTTTAAATATTATCATACCATGGATATCAGATCACAAATAGCAATGGTTTTTCATCTTGATAAATGTATCGGATGTCATACATGTTCAATCGCTTGTAAAAATATATGGACCGACAGGAAAGGTGCGGAGTATATGTGGTGGAACAATGTTGAAACCAAACCCGGTACAGGTTATCCCAGCAAATGGGAAGATCAGGACATATATAAGGGAGGATGGGAAAAAAAAGGTGACACCCTTGCTCTTAAAGGCGCTGGGAAATTCAAGGGGCTTAAGGTTTTGTTCCACAATTCGAATATGCCTGTTATCGATGATTATTACGAGCCCTGGACATATCAATATGAGCATTTGTTCGAGGCGGAAGAGGGCGATGACCAGCCCGTTGCACGTCCGGTTTCACTGATAACAGGCGACCCTATAACTCCTAAGTCGGGGCCAAACTGGGATGACGACCTTAGCGGTTCGGAAGATTATGCCAAAAACGACGTAAACTTCAAGAATCTGTCGAAAGCAGAACAGGAAGCAATGTTCCAGCTGGAGAGGATGACCATGCATTATTTACCGAGGATGTGCAATCATTGCTTGAACCCTGCCTGCGTTGCCGCTTGTCCGTCAGGGGCCATATATAAAAGAGGTGAAGACGGCATAGTGCTTATAAATCAGAAAAAATGCCGTGGCTGGCGCATGTGCGTAACGGCATGTCCATATAAGAAAAGCTATTATAACTGGAGTACGGGGAAATCGGAGAAATGCTTGCTGTGCTATCCTCGCGTTGAATCGGGTCAGGCCCCGGCTTGTATGCATTCATGCGTTGGACGTATTAGGTATATTGGCGTAATGTTGTACGATGCCGATAAAATTGAGGCCGCCGCTGCCAGCTCCAATGATGATCTAATTAAGAACCAACTAGATATTTACCTGGATCCCAACGACCCCGAAGTGATAGCCGCAGCCAGGAAAAACGGTATTGCCGATTCAACCCTGGAGACGGCACAAAAATCACCGATTTATAAGTTCGTGAAAAAATGGGGCCTTGCCTTGCCTTTACACCCTGAGTTCCGTACGCTGCCAAACTTGTTTTATGTGCCACCGTTGTTGCCCACTATGGCTTTTGTCAACGAAGAGGGCTCCTACGAAACAACTAGTGAGTCCTTTTGGGGAGCAATTGAGAAATCAAGACTGCCCATGAGTTATCTGGCAAGTTTGTTCAGCGCAGGAAATGAAGAGGTAATTAAGAACATACTTAAAAAACTGATGGCCGTGCGTTTGCACCGCAGGGCGGAAACAGTTGGCGACCTCCCGGAAGAGGAGTCCAAAGGAGCAATGAAAGATGTTGTTATGGACAAAGATACTGCCGATGCGATATTCAGGTTGACATCCTTGCCTTTGTTCGATCAGCGCTTCGTTATTCCGCCGGCTCATCGCGAGGAAGCTATGGAAATGCTGGAGAGCACTGCCGATGTTAAAGGAAATACAGGTTTCGGGTTTAAGGAGCCACCGGTAAGGGGTTTGTAAAAATCCACGCTTGGCGAACTTGAATTATAACATAAAATATATCTTGATAATAAAAAAATATGCATAATCCGGAATATTATAAAAATATCGCAGAACTCTTCGCCTATCCTGACGAAAGCTTAGTGGTCAAAGCAAGGGTCTTCCGCGATAATATACACTTCCATTCTCCTGTGAATCAGGAAAAGCTCGGTGTTTTTCTCGACGCTGTCGAAAAACTGGGCGTAAAACGGCAAAAGGAATATTATTCAAAGACTTTCGATGTTCAGGCCGTCTGTTATCTGGACATAGGCTATATGATGTTCGGGGAGGACTATAAAAGGGCCCAAATGCTTGTCAACCTCCAGAAAGAACATGAAATTGCCGGTATTGACTGTGGCACCGAACTTAGCGACCATCTGCCCAATGTGCTGCGTTTGCTTGCCGAAACAAATAATATTGAGCTTGCCGAAGAGCTGGGCTTTATCATACTTATCCCAGCCATTAGGTTCATGCTCACTAAGTTTAAAAATATCGATAATTATTATAAAAACCTTTTGGAAGTGTTGTTGGAAATGCTTCAACATGATTTCAAGGGTGATGAATTGCTGGAATTTGCTTTTTCGGAGGAATCATTCTCCGGGAAAAACGAGTTTTTGATGCCGTCGCCAAAAATGACGATTTGTGATTCTAATTGTAAACAAAAAAGATTTTAATTATGAGCAATTATTTTTTCTTTATAGGCTTGCCTTATGCTACAATAGTTATAGTGCTTGTTGGTACGATATTCAGATATATGAACTTCGGTTTTAAGATATCCTCCTTGTCATCCCAGTTTCTGGAGGGCAAAGAGCTGTTTTATGGCAGCAGGCCGTTTCACTGGGGACTTTTGTCCCTTTTCCTGGGCCACTTAATAGCCTTTCTGTTCCCGAAAAGCCTAATGGTGTGGAATAGCGTGCCTCTGCGCATGCTTATTTTGGAAATTGCGGCCCTGGGTTTTGGCATAACGGTATTATATGGTTTGGGGATGCTTGTTATGCGCAGGTTCAAACATAAGAGGTTGCAGAAGGTAACGACTAAAATGGATGTTCTTGTATATGTTGTTTTATTGACCCAGGTTATTTCAGGTTTGTGGGTGGCTTACTTCGCCCGCTGGGGCTCGGCATGGTTTCCAACAGTGCTAACGCCATACCTGAGGTCGTTGTTTGTGCTCGATCCGGATATTACTGCCGTGGCAGCAATGCCATTGTCGGTAAAAATACATATAGTTTCAGCATTTACATTGATAGGGCTGATTCCTTTCACCCGTTTTATGCACTTCCTGGTTTATCCTTTCCCATATCTTTTCAGAAGTTATCAGTATGTGATCTGGAATTGGGATCCTAAGAAAATACGGATATCCAGGAAGCTTGTGAACGGTGTTAGATCAAAGAATAATTAAAAATATATACTATGAATAATAAGGCACCATCATTATTGGATTTTAAGAATCCGAGCATAGCAACTTTGCACTTGACATGGGTTGCGTTTTTCCTGACTTTTGTCGTATGGTTCAATATGGCAGGCGTTCTGTCAAAAATGATAGAACAGTTCGATTGGCTATCCAAATCAAACGTAAAAGCATTGCTGGTTACCAATGTGGCGCTGACAATCCCTGCCCGTATCATAGTTGGCGGCTTGATTGACAAGTATGGGCCGAGAAGAATTTTTGCAGGTTTGATGGTTATAATGGTCATTCCCGGTCTGACATTTGCTTTCGGCGACGACTTAACCCAGCTTGTCTTGTCGAGATTAGCCCTTGGCGCCATTGGTGCAGGCTTTGTTATCGGTATTAAAATGACAGCAAATTGGTTTACGCCCAAATATATAGGCCGGGCCGAAGGTTTTTATGCCGGATGGGGTAATTTTGGCTCAGCTGCCGCCGCTGCCATGGTTCCTTTTGTGGCTGTTAATATCCTTGGTGGCGACTGGCGTTGGTCGTTGGCGATAACAAGCATAGTTACAGCAGTTTACGGTGTGGTTTATTTTTTCGTCGTGAAAGATTATCCCGAAGGTTACGAGCCAAAGGCAAAACAGAAAAAAGGGGGGGCAATGCCTGTTTCCTCCTATTTCGACCTGGGACAGTACGTTGTTTGGGAATTGCCCCTTTATGGTGCGTTGGGCCTGGTGGTCTTTGTTCTGCACAAGCAGGTTGTAAACGCGCAGCCACTTATTAGCTGGTCGATGGTCTGGGTGTCCTGGCTAATTCTGGGGGTCATATATTTAATTGATGTGGCAAGAATCCTCAAGGCAAACCTTCCGCGACTTAAAAAAGGAGTTCCTGAAGAGGAAAAATTCCCGTTTGGTAGCGTAGGCGCCCTAAACACCACGTATTTCGCGAATTTTGGGGCCGAACTGGCAATAGTCTCTATGCTCCCTATGTTTTTTTATGAGGTTTTCAGCAATTTGCTCTATGAAGATGGCTCACAGATAATGACACTAACAATGGCAGGCGCCGTTGCAGGTTCTTTTGCTTTTATGAACCTGATAGCCCGACCCTTGGGCGGTTTGCTCTCCGATAAGCTGGGAAGCCGGAAAAAAACCATGTTGCTGTATATGGCCGGAATAACCATAGGCTTTTTCCTCATGGCAATAATTGCTAAATATGGCCCTGTTGGCAGTGACGGGGAAGTTACCTTGTTGCCGCAATTCAATACTTTGGCATGGCTGGTCGTATCCATCGCGATTACGATGTTTGCCTCGTTCTTCGTTCAAGGTGCCGAAGGTGCTACTTTTGCCATGATACCTTCCATTAAAAAGGAAATGACGGGCAGGATAGCCGGAATGGCAGGGGCTTTTGGAAACGTAGGGGCAGTAACCTACTTGTTTTTATATAATTTCATGGACGACAAGACCTTTTTGTTTATGCTCTCAGGAGGTGCGTTAATAAGCTTGGTTTATTGTTACTTTATGCTTAGGGAACCTAAAAACGCATTTGTTGACAGTTTTGAGTAAATAACGCTTTTTAAAGAATAAATATCACTAAATAAAGAAATATTATGTCGAAAATCAATCTTTCAGTATGGGACGTGGAAAACGAATCCTTTTGGAACAATACGGGGAAAAAAATAGCAAACAAGAATTTATGGATATCTATTCCTGCCTTGCTTCTTGCCTTTGCCGTTTGGATAATGTGGAGCATTATCGCAACAAAAATGAAGGCATTCGGGTTTAACTTCGGGATGATTACAGACGATATGAATCCTGCGCAAATAGCAAGTAAACTAAAGGAAATCAATAGCTTGTATTATACTCTGCCTGCAATTGCCGGTTTGGCGGGTGCTACCTTGCGCATACCTAATTCATTTTTAATCGCACTGGGCGGTGGCAGGAACGTGATATTTGTTACTACCTTATTGCTTTTAATACCGGCGGTTGGAGTTGGTTTCGCCCTGCAGGATGTTAATACACCTTATATCACCTTCGCTATTTATGCTGCCTTATCGGGTTTTGGGGGAGGGAATTTCTCATCTTCCATGAGCAATATTAGTTTTTTCTTCCCCAAGCGCATGCAGGGGACATCCCTCGGCTTGAACGCCGGTATCGGTAACCTGGGCGTAGGCGTTATGCAAAAAACCATCCCGTGGATAATCGGGTTCTCGTTTTTTGGCGCCCTCGATGCCAATGGCAATAAAATTTTCAACGATGCCCTGTCCGGACTTCAGAACGCGGGATGGGTATGGATTCCGGTATTGAGCCTTGCCACTGTGGCTGCCTTTATTGGGATGAACAATGTAATTACCGGAACACCTAAGCTGCCATCAACTTTGCAAGGAATTGCTAAGACAACCTATATGATTGTTTTAGGCTTGGTTGCTGCCTCTGTTGGGGCATACCTTCTAATTGGCTTGCAAATAAACATGTGGGTTGTTTTGCCGGTAGTTGTTGTATTAACACTTATGTTGATGAAGTTTGCGACTCCTAGCGACATAAAAACCAACCTTAATAAGCAATTTGCGATATTCAGCAATAAGCATACCTGGATCATGACTATTATTTATACTATGACTTTTGGTTCGTTTATCGGTTTTTCCGCTGCCTTCCCGAAATTGAGCCAGGATATATTTGTTTATTCCAATGCTGACGACCCTTCTTTTATTAATCCTAATGCACCTAATTTTCTTATGTGGGTGTTCCTAGGGCCCGTTATAGGAGCCTTGATACGTCCTGTAGGCGGTTGGCTTTCAGATAAAATCAACAGCGGTGCTAAAGTTACGGCTTTTAGTACCATTGCACAGATACTTGCCACGCTTGCCGTTGCCTATTTCGTTATTCAGGCACGCAACAGCGAGACGCCCGAAGTGTATTGGTGGCCTTATTTCTCTAGTTTCATGGTGCTGTTTTTAACTACCGGTATTGGTAACGGGTCAACGTTCAGGAGTATCCCTTTCATTTTCAACAAGGAGCAAGCAGGGCCTGTTTTAGGCTGGACTGCTGCCATTGCTGCTTATGGTGCCTTTATTATCCCCAAGGTTTTTGGGCAGCAGATAAAGAGCGGGACGCCTGAATATGCATTATATGGCTTTGCGATTTACTATTTTGTTTGCCTTGTGCTAAACTGGTGGTTCTACCAAAGCCCTAAGGCAGAATATAAAAATCCCTGAGCATGAACTGCACGAAATGCCCTAACACAAAGTGTTTTGTTCAGAAATACTGCTTGTCGGAATGGCATGGGTATTCAGAGCATCACAAGATAAGGAAGCAGATATCTGCCTCCAAGACGATATTCTCCAAGGGGGATTTGGTAACAGGCTTGTATATTATTTGCTCAGGAAAAGTGAAGGTTTTATTGAAGGATACCAAGGGCGAGGAGTTGATAATCAGGGTAGCAGGAAATGGCCAGGTGCTTGGCCATAGGGGCATAAGCGATGACATGGTTTACCCTATCTCTGCCGAAACCTTGATTGAGTCGGAAATTGCTTATTTCTCGAACGAGGACTTCTTTAAGCTGTTGAATGCCAATAAGGATCTTTCATTTTATATGATGATGTTTTTTGCCGATGAGCTGCACAGGTCGGAACAGCTCAGGCATGCTCATTGGAATAAATCGTCGGAAGCAAAAGTGGCAGTGGCTCTTTTAATGGTCATTAACGCTTTTGGATATAAGGATGATGAGCAAAAAGTCCTGGATTTGGGAATGAATTATCGGGAACTATCTAAATTTGCACGAATTTCTTATCCCACCTTGTCGAGGGTGCTCAAAGATTTCACCGAGCAAGGTATAGTGAGGTCCATGAATAATGAATTGATAATTTCAGATATTGAAGCCTTAAACTCGTATGTCAACTGAGTAGTTGAAACCTTAGGGGCGGTAGGCTTTTTATCCTTGGTTTATTGTTGATATGAAGAGAAAATGCGAAACGTGTCGCCATACAAATTGTTTTATTAACAAGTTTTGCTCCAGCGAATGGAAGCCCCTTATTACTTTTCATAAAACCACTTTGAATTTTGATGGTGGTGATGTTATCTTTCGGGAAGGCGAAAACGTAGAGGGGATATTCCAGATTTATAGTGGTAAAATTAAAGTGGTGGCTAATTACCAGGGAGTTAACGAAAGAGTGGTAAGACTAGCGAATTCAGAGCAGTTGTTGGGCCACCGCGGCTTTGGTGGGCAAATGATTTATCCGGTAACGGCAATTGCCCTCGAAAAGTCACAAGTTACATTTATACCTTTAAACACATTTTATAGTGCCGTGAAGGCGAATCCTGAGCTCGCATTTAACTTGATGATGTTTTTTGCCGATGAATTGAAATCCTCGGAAAAAAACATAAGGACAAAGAATAAAATGACGGCAAAAGAAAAAGTGATCTCAGCGATTAACACTATCATCGAGGCTTTTGGGTTCGATGAGAGGGACCCGGAAATCTTGAGCTTCACTCCCAGCCGAAAGGACATCGCCAGCATGGCCGGCACTACCTACGAAACAGTTATCAGGGTTTTGAGCGCCCTCGAAAAAAGCGGATGTATCGTCCAGGAAGGGAAAACCCTTAGAATACTGGACAGGGAGATGCTTGGGCTGAACGATAAGGGTTTTTGCTGATTTTCTGTATTGTCAAAACTTTGCCCTGGCTGATAGCCTTTATTTACTCGGTGATTTGAGCTCACCGCTCTCTATCATGCACAGAAACAAGACACTCGGCTTACATCCGGAATAGGACGGTATTCATTGTTATAAATTATTACATTAGCCAACGAAATTAATAATTTAGTTTATGAAAACTGTTTTGATTACTTTGCTGATATTGGTAAGTATTATTGTCTCAAGTTGTTTCGGCCCCGACAAAAATGAAAATCAACTTGGCTCGTCCTATCTGGATTATTCTAATTTGGACGATGTTTTGTCGGGTGGGGTCAAGGTAATACCCATTACAACACCAAAAGGGAAATTTAATGTTTGGACAAAGCGCATAGGGAACAACCCGAAGGTTAAAGTGCTGCTCTTGCATGGTGGCCCCGGGGCAAATCATATATATTTCGAGGCTTTCGATTCCTATTTCCCAAATGCGGGGATCGAATATTATTATTATGACCAGTTGGGGTCAGGCTATAGCGACAGGCCAAATGATACCAGCCTTTGGAATATCGACAGGTTTGTGGAGGAGGTCGAGCAGGTTCGTAAAGCCTTGGGGCTTGATAAGAGCAACTTTTATTTATTGGGCCATTCATGGGGAGGTATTTTGGCAATAGAATATGCTTTGAAATATCAAGAGAACCTGAAGGGTCTGATAATATCGAATATGATGTCGTCGATACCCGAATATGATAAATATGCGAATGAAGTACTTGGCCCCCGGATGGATACCGCTGTTTTGAAAGAGATAAAGGATTTAGAGGCAAAAGCTGAATTTGATAATCCCAGATACCTTCAGTTGATAGAGGCCAATTATTATCCCGAACATATTTTACGTATGCCTTTGCAGGACTGGCCCGAGCCGGTTGTGCGATCGTTCAGTTTAATAAACAAGCAGATTTATGTTATGATGCAGGGGCCGAGCGAGTTCGGGACTGCCGGAAACGCCACCTTGAAAAACTGGGACAGGAGCATGGATCTACCGAAAATAAAAGTTCCGACATTAACGATAGGGGGGAAGTTCGACACCATGGATCCGGACTATATGAGATGGATGTCAACACAGTTTGAGGACGGGCATTTTTTACTTTGCCCAAATGGTGGGCATATGGATATGTATGATGACCAAGAAATATATTTTATGGGGCTTATTTCCTTCTTGAATAACCTAAATAAATGATTTAGAAGCGTATTGTAAAGCAGTTATTATTTTGCGGGCTATATGGTAAAAATGAAATGGGTTTTCATAAACCCCTATTTATTGATTGCTTTTCGTGTTTAAAGAGGATTCGAAGCCCTAAGCCCCTGAGGCACATCACTTAGACGCATAAAAAAAGACCACCTTTTTGAGGCAGCCTCTTCAAATTTGTGATCCTGAAGGGATTCGAACCCCTAACCTCCTGATCCGTAGTCAGGTGCACTATCCAATTATGCTACAGGACCTCTTTTTGAGGCTGCAAAAATACAATTATTTTTAATCAATGCTGTTTTATTCGTAAAATATTTTTGTTGCAGATTCGTGTTGCTAGTCCTGGTTTTGATACTTCGGCTAAAGCGGATTTTATATTAATCTTCATCCACTAAATCATTATACCGCTCAGGGCGTCTTTCCTGGGTGCGCTTAAGTGATTGTTGGTGTTTCCATTCGGCTATAAGCCTGTCGTTGCCGGAAAGAAGGATGCCGGGAACCATCCAGCCATTGAATTCCCTTGGGCGGGTATATACGGGTGGCGATACGAGGCCATTCTGGTACGAATCGCTTAAAGCTGATGTTTCGTTACCCAAAACACCTGGTATCAGGCGTATTAAGCTGTCAGCAATAACTGCTGCCGCAAGTTCCCCTCCTGTTAAAACATAATTGCCTATGGAAATTTCCTTGGTAATATAATGCTCGCGAATACGTTCGTCTATGCCCTTGTAATGACCACAAAGAATAATAATGTTTTCGAGCATCGACATGCTGTTGGCCATTGGCTGGTCAAGTAGCTCACCGTCGGGGCTGGTATAAATTATCTCGTCATAATCCCTTTGCGACTTCAAAAAGTCGATGGCTTTGGCGATGGGCTCTATCATCATCACCATTCCGGCACCACCCGAAAAAGCATAATCATCAACTTTTTTGTGTTTGTCGCTCGTGAAATCCCTCAAATTATGCAGGTGTATCTCTGCAAGTTGCTTAGCTATGGCGCGTTTTACAATTGAATGTGAGAACGGCCCTTCGAACATTTCAGGAAATACAGTAATTATATCGATGCGCATCAGATATTTGTTTAGGATGCAAAAGTATAAATGATTTTGTTTTGTGAATTACTTTTTGTTTATTTTTGGGCTTTATAATCTAAATACAATAAATGTCATGCATGCAAAAAAAATAATCCTTTTGTTCCTGCTATCTTTAATTATTGCTTATTCCTGCAAAGAAAAAGAACCCATTAGGACAATACCTGTGGTAGAACTGCTAAGTATAAACAGTATAAGCGATACATCCCTTAACTGCACTTCGAGAATAGTGAGTGACGGAAATAACGAAATTGTCGAAAAAGGGGTATGTTGGTCAACAAACAAGAGGCCTGTTTTATCTATGAGCTCAACAAAAGAAGGTGCTGGAAATGCTGATTTTGACTCGCGGATTGACGGATTGATACAAACCGGTGTGTATTATGTAAGGCCTTATGTAACTACAAATGTAGGAACAACTTATGGCGAGGTTGTTCAGTTCCAGACAAAAGAAGGTGATGGGAAGCATGTTATTGATTACGACGGAAATATATATAACACTCTTGTGATCGGGGACCAAACTTGGTTAACCGAGAACTCCTATTCAACGCATTTTCAAAATGGTGTGGCTGTTTATAGCAAAAAAAAATCGGCTTATGATGATGATCACGACTTGCGAAAATTATTTGCTGACAATAAGCTTAAAAATGTTGAGGGTTTTAACTATTACGGGGAGACGTTTACTTGGGAAAAACTCATTGACGAAAGGAATATATGTCCTAAAGGCTGGCATGCGGCAACCAACGACGACTGGATTCAGCTAATCCAATATCTGGGCGGTGCAAAGGTTGCAGGCGGTAAAATGAAGGAGGAAGGTATCGGGAACTGGCATGCGCCCAATGTCGGGGCGACGAACGAAAGTGGCTTCGCCGCCTTGCCAAGCGGTTATAACGAATCGGTTTATGTCGGTGTGTACGCCTTTTGGTGGTCAGCCACCGAATACGACAGCTTGTATGCGGTGGGCTGGTATATAAAATATGACTCTGCCTCCATAGTCCCCATTTATGCAGGTAAAAGAGTCGGGATGTCGGTAAGGTGTGTAAAAAACGAGGCTATCTTAGCCAAATAGTCTTAGCGTTCACGAATTCTTTTATGCCCAGTGCGGCTAGCTCGCGCCCGTAACCCGATTGCTTTATTCCTCCGAACGGCAGCCGGGGATCCGATTTCGTCATGCCGTTGATGAATACCGCCCCGGCTTCAATATTGTTCGCGATATGGTTTGCTTTATCCATATCCTGTGTCCAGATGCTGGCACCCAGGCCATAAATACTGTCATTGGCGATCCGTATTGCATCTTCTGGATCTTTAGCAGGAATAACAACAGAAACAGGGCCGAAGGTCTCTTCGTCATATACCGGCATTCCTTTTTTGACATTGGTCAAAAGGGTGGGGGCATAGAATTTATCATCTATTATTTTGCCTCCGGTCATGAGTTTTGCGCCCATCATTATCGACCTGTCAACTTGTTGCTCGATGGTTTCGAGCAAATCAAGGCGTGCCATGGGGCCGATATCGGTTTTCCCCGATAATGGGTCCCCGGTTTTAAGATAGTCCAATAAACTTATTTGTTCATTTACGAAATCATCGAATATTTCTTCTTCCACGATAAATCGCTTGGCGGAGATGCAGACCTGACCTGAGTTGAGCATGCGCGAACACATCCCGGTTTTGCAGGCCTCGTTGACCTTTGCGTCCTTTAAAACGATATAAGGATCGGAACCACCAAGTTCCATAACTGTTTTTTTCAGGCACCTTCCTGCCACGGCAGCAACAGCACTTCCCGCCCTGCGACTTCCGGTGAGCGTAACTCCTTGTACGTAAGGACTCTCGATGACAGCATCCGATTTATCGATATCAATAATTAAATTCGTGAAGATATTTGAAGGGAAACCTGCCTCAAGGAAGAGCTCTTCTATGGCGATAGCACAGCCCATAACATTGGGCGAATGTTTTAAGACAAAGCTGTTTCCTGCCATTATTGTCGGTATCGACGCCCTGAAAACCTGCCAGAAAGGAAAATTCCAAGGCATGATACCATAAATAACCCCAAGTGGTTCGTATTTTACAAAAGATTTTGAGGCATCGGTCTCAATGATATCTTCCGTTAAATAAGCCTCTGAATTATCGGCATAATGTTTGCAAAGCCATGCGCATTTCTCAATTTCCGCTTTCGACTCCTTAAATATCTTGCCCATTTCGCTAGTGATCAAGGTTGCCAGCTCATCCTTCTTTCCCGTTAATAAAACTGCTAACTTCTTAAGAGATTTTGCTTTGTGCGGAAAGGCTGTGCCCTTCCAGGAATTATATGCTTGGTCGGAGGAGGCCAATTTCGATGCCAGCCTTTGTGGCGTAAATTCCTCGTAGGAGGCTATCTCGTTGCCATTGAACGGATTAATGGATTTTATCATAATAAATGTTTTCTATGTCAAATTTACATTATTAATTGTTAAGTCTTTTTTCTATTTTTACCTTTTCAAAATATTAAAAACCAAGACCGGGATGAAGAAAATCATTTTTATTGCTATCGTTGTTTTGGCGACAGCAGTAACAAGCGTTGCGCTTGCTCAAAACATTAACAACATTCCCAAAGAAGTTAGGCTTGCTTTTAAAAATGGCACCCGCCAGCCCGATGGCAGGCCGGGGCCGAATTATTGGCAAAACAGATCCGAATATGTAATTACCGCTTCGCTTAATGCGGAAACCAGCACTCTTAGCGGTGAAGAAAGTGTTTGGTATTTTAATAACTCGCCGGATACCCTGGACAGGATAGTGCTCCGTCTTTATCAAAACATATTCAAGTATGGTAACGCAAGAGGTTGGTCCATTGGAAACGTAGATCTTGGCGATGGTTGCGTGATCGATTCCTTGAAGGTTGACAAGGGCGTAAAGCAGGCTAGTACAAGCTCCACCAACCTTGTTGTACGATTGGAGAAAAAGATAAGCCCCGGGGATTCGGTCCATGTTTATGCAAAATGGCATTTTCATATTCCCGAAAAGAGACAAGTAAGAATGGGGAATTATGGCCACGATAGGTTTTTTATCGCATATTGGTACCCTCAGATTGCTGTTTACGACGATATTGACGGCTGGGACATGAATGAGTACCTGGGTGCTACCGAATTTTATAATGATTTTAGTAATTTTGACGTAAGTGTCGCTGTCCCTGATAAATATAATGTTTGGGCCTGTGGCGACCTGCAATATCCCGAAAAGCATTACAGCAAAAACATCATCAAAAAAATTGATGAGGCCTGGAGTTCGGATGATGTTGTTAGTATAATTAATGCCGGCGACAGAAAGGCCGATAATGTCTTTAGAAGGAATGCGAGCAATACCTGGAATTTTAAGGCGGAGTATGTGCCCGATTTTAGTTTTGCCGCCACTAAAAACTATAATTGGGATGCTAAATCCGTGATCGTTGACACAATTAGTAAAAGAAGGGTGTTTGTGGATGCAATTTATCCCGACAACCCCAAGACATTTGCCAACGCTGCGGAATGGGCGGCCAAAGGTATAGGGATTATGTCGTTTCAACTGCCCGGTATCCCATTTCCTTACGAGCACATGACCTCCTTCAGCAATGGTACGCAAAACGGCGGAATGGAAACCCCCATGATGGCCAACGATGGTGATGCTATATCCAAAACAAGTTCTGCGGGATTGTTTTTCCATGAAAACTCTCATTCATATTTCCCGTTTTTTATGGGGACCAACGAAAGAAAATATGCATGGATGGACGAAGGCTGGGCTGCCTATCTGACATACCAGATGATGGACGAAGTGGATTCCTCCAATAATTATATGGAGCGCATCAGCAGTAGATTTGCAAGCCTGAACGGTAGTGAGAAGGAGGTGGGTTTAATGACCTTGTCTTATAATATAACTGATTATAGGGCTTATAGGGTCCATGCCTACAACCGTTCGGCCATGGCATATCATTTCTTGAGGGATGCCCTTGGCGATTCTGTATTCAAAGCGGCATTGCATGAATACATTTACCGCTGGCAGGGACGTCATCCCATACCTTACGATTTTTTAGCCACCATGGCGGACGCCGGCAATACAAAATTGATGTGGTTTTATGTCCCATGGTTTTTCGATAAGGCCGTTGCCGACTTAGGAATAAAAAAACTGACCAACAAAAATGAGATCGTTATTGAGAATTATGGCGGGCTTCCTCTTCCTGTGAAACTGCGTATTGAATATTCCGATGGGAGCATTGATGAGATATATAAAAATACTTCTATTTGGAGTAGTGGCGAAAAGGCTCTTGTTATTTCGGCCGATGCCGGGAAAAAAATCACGAAAATAGAACTTGGTGATAATGTTATTCCCGATATCAATAGGAATAATAATACTTTTGTGGCCGATACAACCTCCGGTCAATAATCAATGTCATTATTAGGCAATACGTATCTTAAATGTAACATACTGACAAACAGTTAAGTTGCTAAGAAATCAATTGTATTTCGTAAATTATAAAAAAATATATATGAAGAAACTTTTTACTATTTTGTTAACGCTTGGCATGATGATTACTGCCATGGCCCAAATTGCTCCCGATAAATATTATGTGCAATTTACAGATAAGGACAATTCCCCCTATTCGATAGATAATCCATCGGAGTTTTTAACTCAGCGGGCAATTGATAGGCGGGCTAAATATAGTATTGTCATCACAAATCAGGATTTGCCTGTTAATCCTCAATACATTACAGGTGTTGCCGCCACCGGTGCGAAATTATTAAATTCTACCCGATGGATGAATGGCATTACAATTTATACAACGGAACAGTCGGTCCTCGATGCAATAAACGCATTGCCTTATGTTGAAAGTATTGCAAAAATGAACGATAGGACCAATACTCTCGATTACGATAAATTCAAAAATGAGAGTTTTGGGGATGAGTTAAAACCTGATAATCTTAAGGAATCAGCAAGCATTTCTTCCTATGATTATGGTTTTGCCATAAACCAAATAGAGCAACTAAACGGAGTTTTGCTCCATGATCAGGGTTTCAGGGGCGAAGGAATGGTGATTGCCGTTCTCGACGCTGGTTACGACGTTGTGAAGACTCAACCGCTTTTCGATAGTTTGTGGGCTAATGACCAGATACTCGGATCCAAGGATTTTGTTTATACCGATGCTAATAACGTTTATGCATGGCATTATCACGGACGTATGGTGCTTTCGTGCATGGGAGCTAATATTGAAGGTTTGATGGTCGGGACAGCACCAAAGGCCTCTTATTGGTTGCTTCGTTCCGAGGATGGGGCCTCTGAAAATATTATAGAAGAATACAATTGGGTATCTGCTGCTGAATTTGCCGATAGCGTTGGTGCCGACGTGATAAATTCCTCTCTTGGTTATATTGATTTCGACAATCCTTTTTGGGATCATACCTACGACGATATGAACGGTTCGACAGCAGTAGTTACCTTAGGGGCCGACATTGCTGCCTCCAAAGGCATAATGGTAGTGAATAGTGCTGGCAACTCTGGCCAAAACCCCGGTTTTCCGTGGATAGGCGCACCTGCCGATGGTTTTGACGTGTTTTCAATAGGTGCCGTTGACGGCGATGGCAATCGTGCTGAATTTAGCTCGATCGGG
>JAADIS010000031.1:0-28401 GCA_013151215.1 Chlorobiota bacterium
GGGGTTTTATCGTTCATGAATATGGTTGACGCTATATTCAGTATTTTGAATTTATTGTTAATAACATATTTTATCCATAATTCACCATAATTCACCACTTTTGCAAAAAATATCCGTTATGCCTGCATTGCGTCTTATTGAAAACGATTCATGGCTTGAGCCTTTCAGCAGCAAAATCTTAAGTCGTTTCGAAAAAACCAAATCGAAGCTGAAAGACATAAAGAAAGACAAGCCACGACTTACTGATGCTGTAAATGCCCATCTTTATTACGGGCTTCACAAACAAAAAAACTCATGGGTATTCCGGGAGTGGGCCCCAAACGCCACTTCTATTTATTTAATAGGTGATTTTTCGGATTGGGAGGTGCTCGGGGAAAATAAACTCCACAAACTTGGGAATGGGGACTGGGAATGCAGGCTGCCCCTGAAAAAACTACATCACGGCATGCTCTACAAACTGCTTATCGATTGGGGGGAAGGAAACCACGAGAGAATTCCGGCCTATTGCCGGAGGGTTGTCCAGGATCCTGAGACAATAATCTTCTCGGCACAGGTTTGGGATCCTCAAGAGGTTTACAAATGGACAATAAAACCATCGGTAAAAATTGAGAACCCATTAATATACGAAGCCCATATAGGCATGGCAAGCAATGAGGAAAAAGTGGGTTCCTATACCGAATTCCGTAAAAACGTATTGCCGCGAATAGCCAAGCTTGGATATAATACTATTCAATTAATGGCTATACAGGAACATCCTTACTATGGGTCTTTCGGATATCAGGTTTCTAATTTTTTTGCTCCTTCGTCGCGATTTGGGACACCCGAAGAACTGAAACAGCTTATCGACGAAGCCCATGGGCTGGGATTGGCCGTTTTACTGGACTTGGTCCACTCACATGCCGTCAGGAACGAAACTGAAGGTCTGGCAAAGTTCGATGGCTCTGATTATCAATATTTTCATAGCGGAACAAAGGGCGATCACCCGGTTTGGGATTCAAGATGTTTTAATTACGGAAAAGATGAAGTTGTTAATTTCCTTTTGTCGAATTGCAAATATTGGATAGAGGAATATCAATTCGACGGCTTTCGGTTTGATGGTGTTACAAGCATGATATACACACATCATGGACTTGGGATCGACTTTGTAAATTATGATATGTATTTTAACGGCGACCAGGATGAGGATGCCTTAACATACCTTGCCTTGGCAAACATCCTCACTCATGAGCTCAATCCCAATGCTATAACAATAGCCGAGGATGTGAGCGGCATGCCTGGCATTGCTTCACCTTTTGAAGATGGTGGAATTGGTTTCGATTTCAGAATGTCGATGGGTGTTGCCGATTACTGGATAAAAACCATTAAGGAGAAAAGGGATGAAGAATGGGACATGTGCGAATTATTCCATCAGCTCATAAATAAAAGGGAGGATGAACGTACGATAAGTTATGCCGAGAGCCACGATCAGGCAATGGTAGGCGACAAGACGATTATCTTCCGGCTTATCGACAGCCTTATGTACACCTCAATGGAAGTAAGCAACAACAATTTAATTGTGGAAAGAGGAATGGCACTTCACAAAATGATAAGGCTTATCACGATTACAACGGCCGGCGATGGTTATCTCAATTTTATGGGCAATGAATTCGGTCATCCCGAGTGGATCGACTTCCCAAGGGAAGGTAACGGCTGGAGTTATGCTTATGCCCGAAGACAATGGGAACTGGCCGATAATAAAAAACTAAAGTACTACTTTTTAAATGAGTTTGACGACGCCATGATTAATTTGATAAAGGATGAGGACGTCCTGAGCCACAAACCATTGGGCATAACACAAAACACCCCTGACGCAGTAATGGCTTTTAAACGTGGAGAACTGATATTTGCATTTAATTTCAACCCATCCGCCTCGTTTACCGATTATGGCCTCGAAACCGATCCCGGTGTTTATAAAATCGTACTTGATTCCGACAACGCTAAGTTTGGAGGAGCCAATCTAAATGACGATGATCTTTTGCACCAAACTCAATCAGAAAACGGAATTACCCAACTGAAACTATATTTGCCAAGCAGAACTGCGATTGTTTTGAAAAAAATCAATTGATTTATTGGATTATTTGAGTGGCCCCGTTATAGTACTGCACATAATCTCTTGAATTATTGTACTTTATGTGATTAGTGTGGAATTTTAGGGGTGGGTATAATCAAAATGGACTTAATTCGGTATCAATAACGTATTTTTCTCAACATCCATGTATTATCGCTTAACCCACTTGACTCCCTTCCCTGAGTTTTCATCATAGAAAAAATAAAGGCCCGGCTTCAATATATTTACATCCAACGTCTTTATTTGTCCGCCCATAACGCTTACCGACATAACAAGCTTGGTGTTCGAGCTCAGCAATCGTAATGTCATTTTAGTGCGGGAATTATTCTTTATCCTAATAAACTCGCTTGCGGGATTCGGGAAAACCTCAAAAGCCAAGGCTTTGTTTTTTTCTATGCCCACCCAACTCAGAACATAAGCGGATGCGGTATCCCAACTCAACAAATCGTTGGAAACAAACTGTATAGGGAAAAAATCCCCGGGGCTTGCATATTCATGTACCGGGTTTTGCTCGCTGCTATAATAACCATCGCCGAAATCCCAATACCAATAAGATGAGCCCTTGCTCGTATCTTCGAACATTACGATATTTTCGATCGCAGTTAAGGAAAAACCTGCAATTGGCTTGTGTATATCATAGCTAAAAGCCTCAACTTTGTTAAAAACCGTATCCCAATACTCATTAGGCTCCCCGTCCCAATTTCCGTTATCGGTACCATAAAACTCATGACCTTCACCAATCACAAAATATGTTTCGGCAGGATTGTTCAAGTTTTCTAATCTTTCGGCAACAAGACCGCTACCGTAAGTTGGGGGGAAAGCATCGTTGCCGAATGCACTACCATAATTAAAGGGAACCGTTTCGTCGGCAGTGCCATGGGCCAAGAAAACAGGGAGGGTATCGCTTGAAATGATGAAATTCGTATCCTGCAAGGCGCCCCATAAAGCCATTATCCCGTTAGCTTTCCCTGAATGACTATAATTATTTCCTGAGCAGTCCAGACATCCCAGGTCTGGCGATGTATAAGTTTCAGGAGGCCTTTCCGCCTCGGTGTCCATAAACATATCTTGTTGGGCGATATAGCCGCCGGCACTGCTGCCAAGCAAATAAACATTATTTGTGTCGATACCATAAACATCGGCATTTTCCTTTAAAAAACGTATCGCTGCCCTACCGTCCTGAACGCCTCGGTAAACAGCACGAACGGAACTGGGGCCGCTAAAGATATTCATACCTAAACGGTAATCAATACTTGCGCTCACATATCCCCTGTGAGCCATCGAATCACAGAAAGCCACCATATCGTCAACATCCTTGCTTCCTGAGACAAAGGCGCCCGAATGGGCGCAAATAACCGCAGGTCGATAAGCAAGGGAATCACCAACAGGCCTGTAAATGTCCATCAATAAATCTTGTGGCGTAGTGTTGTTTTCGTCCAGATAAGGAAAATTCAATGCTTCGGCATTCCCGTAAACGATGTCCTGGCTTATTTGAATCGCGGGGAAAACAGATTCAAGATAGCGGGAATTATAGGGGATTTGGTTGAAACCATACTGTGACAACAGTCCGTAGGCTAACAAGATCAGGGATAGTCGTTTAATCATCTTTATTTTCTTTTAAGCACAAAATTAACAAAATCCGCCATCTTTTTTCTAATATAACAACAAGTATTGTGCATAACCAATAGATAATATTGGTTTTTCCCATTGCCAGCCTCCCCATGCTTTGGTTTGGACATTTTATGTTTTCGATTGAGACATTATTCAACATGAAACGATCCAAAAACTTTTTTGGTGATTCTGCAGATGTAGAATTACTGTCGGACATTTTACATATATATGTTTCGTTCATATATAAAAAACAGGTTCTCAAACTATGTGATCAGTAATAATACAATGTTGATAATACGACAATATTTAAATAGTTGACAACAAAGCCAAACACTGGGTTCATAAAAATAAAGCAAAAAAAACTATTCTTTTCTAAAACGTTAATGTCTGATAATCTGTGCTTTACAAAATTTAATAAATAATAATCGCAATTATACTTGTTTTTTCACATTAATTGTTCGTATCTTTGTCCCCAGTAAAGCAGACCAAATTTCCTACCTTTTATTGGTTTAATTACTAAATAAAAACAATGGTTGCTTTATGAAAAAATATTTAATCGTGGCATTTCTTTTCTGGAATGCTTTTTTAGGTTACGGACAGATGGTTATCTCCAGCGGGTCGCAAATTGTGATTGCATCAGGAGCGGTGGTGGTTGCCAACAACATTATAAATTCGGGTGGAACAATAAAAAACAATGGCGATTTATCGGTTCTCGGCGACATAACGAACAACACCTCCGGGTTAATTGAATCAAGCTCCGGTGGAACACTTACGTTCAAGGGCAGCTCAGCACAAGAAATTACGGGCGACCATGATGCCTCTTTCTACGGCACTGTGGATATTGACAATTCCAATGGCGTATCAATAACAAACACAAGCACCGGTGCTGACCAAACAATAAACGGCACCTTAAACTTTACGAGCGGATTGCTTTCACTGAATAGTTTTAACCTTACAATCGGATCAACGGATCCAACGGGAGTTGGCACATCAAAGTACATCAAGACAAATTCCAGCGGTTTGGTAAAGCGCTCTGTTCCTGCCGACGGCTCGACAAACGTTCTGTTTCCCGTGGGAATTAGTGCCTATAACCCTTTAATACTTCAGAACTCCGTATCGGGGACCACCGATACTTATAGCGTTAAAGTAAACGACAGCAAACCATCGGGTTTTGCCGGGACCACTCATCTGGTTGACAGGAGTTGGGATGTAAGCGAAGCAACATCGGGCGGAAGCGACCTCAGCATAAGCACGCAATGGAATAGTGGCGAAGAGCTCACGGGATTTTCACGAAGCAATAGTTGTATAGGAGTTACCACTGACAATGGCTCAACTGTTGAATGGGGGCCTACCGGTGCCGCTTCAGGAAGCGACCCATATACAAGATCGGGCAGTGGAGTGAACAGTTTGGGAACATTGATGGTAGCCGACTATTATTATGGAGGGATCACTATTGACCTCCAGGCATTTCTTGCCGCTGCATACAATACAACAAACGACAATATGGACAAAACACTTAATACGGCCAACCTCTTACCTATGGACGATCCATACGGACTTGGAGAATCTTATAGCTTGCCCCTCCCTTCAAATGCTGTTGACTGGGTCAAAATTGAATTGAGGGACAAAAACAACAACACAAGCGTACTTTATAGTTTCGCACGTTTTATAGACCAAAGCGGACAGGTAATAGAGAAAGACGAAAGCAATTTTAAAATGACAGGAGTTGCAATGGACTCCTATTATATAGCGATTATACATCGAAATCATTTTGCTGTTATGTCTAATTCAACAGTAGATCTATCAGCTTCCCCCAGTCTGAATTTCAAAACCGCACAGGCAACTGCATGGCAAGATCCAGCCATTTCAACAAATGCGGCCATGAAAGAAGTTGAAACCGGCGTTTTCGCCCTTTGGGATGGTGATGCTAATAATGATGGGTTTGTAAAATACAATGGATCAAGTACTGACAGGGCATCAGTTTTGGCACAAGTTGGAACATCGACACCAGGGAATACAGTTACTGATACTTATGATGCTGATGACGTAAATATGGATGGTACTGTAAAATATAACGGAACATCAAACGACAGAAGCGCAATACTTTCGGTTGTGGGAACTTCAACACCAGGAAATGTTTATACAGAGCATATCCCCGAATAATTAAACCATTTTAATAAAAGTGAAAAGATCATAAAATGAAAAGATACATTTACAAATTGGCTTTAACATTACTTGCAAGCGTAAGTTTAATGTTTTCAAATGCACAAACTTTTGAATCAAGGGTAATTGAAAACGATTACGGTTATCTGGTTTACCAAATGAGGGAAACCTCAGGTACAGGCACACCAACAACTTCAACTAATATTGTTGATATAACTTTTGTTGTACGATATCCGAGCGGTGCAGTTGACATTGATTTAATATGTTCAACAAATGATTACAACATCGTCGATGGGCTTGCGGGAGAACAAACTTCGGGTTCTTACGACTATCATTACTGGAACGCCAGCAATACTCCTTTCAACCCACCTAGCAATTGGACACAGGGAGTTTGGGAAGACATAGCGTTATTCAAAGCTACAGGTGCCACAGGAAGCGGACTATTTGAAGTTGCCCCTGATGGCTTCGATGGCAGGGATTTGAACTGGAATCAAGACAATACTGATTATACCCCAACTGTTAATGGTAGTGTTACTTATTCATACCCTACTATTGTTTATGATCTGGTATGGACAGGGGCCGATGCAACATATCCAACATTCTGGGATGTAGCAGGCAATTGGGAAACCTCTTGTGGAGGTTCGGGAACCATACCAAATACCGGTAACAATTGTGTAGTTCCGGTTGTTGCTAATGGTAATTACCCAATTAATATTGGTCAAGTAACTGGTTTTGGGGCTCATCAACCTATTTGTGATTATTTACGAATAAACAATGGGGCTTCTATGTCAATTGATAACCAGGATTTTGCTAGTACTCAAGCTATATATACAATCAACAATAATCTGAAAAACTTGGGGACATTGACATTAGTTCCCGAAGCTGAATTAACTGTTTCCGGCTCAACTTATATTGATGATGCTGTAGGATTCGTTGTACAAGCAAATGCATCTGGCATCGGCTCCTTCATCGATAATGGAACGATCACCTACGGCTCAAGCGGTACGGCAAAGGTTCAAACCTATCTCAGCAACTCATCAGGAGCAGGCAACTTCGACATACATTTTGTAGGCCCAACAGTTGATGAAGCGAGTTATACAGGTGGAGGTACCGGTGCCTTCTTAAGTGCGTTTGATTTGGTTAACGGTAGCACTTATGCATACTCATGGGACGAATCAGTAGCCAATGCTAACGGATGGCAAAACCTCAGCAGCAATACCTATGAAGTTAGGACGGCTAACGGCATTGGGCTTTCGACTACGGACAACACCAACCATACGCTTGAAATGACAGGGGCATTGATAACGGGGGCTGTTTCGTCGCCGGCATTGACCTATAGCAATAACCACTACGAGTTAATCAGCAACCCTTACCCATCCGCAATTGATTTTGATGCATTGGCAGGAACTGACAATTCAACTGTTGTCCAGAACAAATACTGGATCTGGGATCCCTCGGCAGGCTCCTATATCACTCGTAGCAACGGCTCGAGCGGAACGCAGTATATACAAGTTGGGCAGGGTTTTATGGTTGAAACCAAACAGGCCGGGACATTCGACTTCACCAATGCAAGGAGGTCGCACAGCAATGACGCTTTCAGGGAAACAATACCCAATGAACTTACAATATTTGCCCGTGGAGGAATGGACGGATATCAAACGGAAGCCGTAATACGTTTTGAAGAAGAGGCCACCAACGGATATGATATTGAGTGGGATGCGGAATTTTGGCCCAGCCAGAACTCTGATGCAACTTCAATCAGGTCGGTCACTGAAGACGGAGTTGAAACTGCAATAAACATGTTCCCCCCCGAAAACCTGGCAAGCGGTTCGATGTTCAGTGTTCCGTTAAAATTCGATTGCGGATATACAGCCGAATATATACTGGATTTCAGCGGATTCGGAAGTTTTGAATATGGAACGGAAATATATCTTGAAGACACCCAAACGGGGGCCGACTGGGTTTACCTGAACGAAAACCCCTTATATACCTTCGATGCCGCCGAATACCAAAGTCCCGACAGGTTCATCCTTCACTTCTTCGGGCCTACTAATGTAAACGAAATAGATGATGTTGCAAAAATTGATATTTTCTCATCAGGCCAATATGCTTACGTGAGGAACAACACTCAGGAAAGCATTAAAATGATATACGTCTATAATCTGGCCTCGAAACTGGTTATGAGCACCAAAATAGCCGATGGCCAAAAGCTCAGCAGTTTCTGGGTCTCTGACCAGGTTGGTTATTATATTATAAAAGTAGTAACAGGTGCCAATATTTATACTGAGAAAGTATTAATCTACAAATAAGCCTAATTAAAAAAAATTAAAAAATAAGTGATGATGAAAAAGATATTATCGACAATAACAATTCTGATGTTTTTCCTTACCCTAAGCGTAAACGCACAAATGACGGCCCCCAGCGACCCGGGCGGCAGCCCCGGTGTTGACGACGACCCAATAGGCGGTGGCGCCCCAATAGGCGGCGGAAGCCTCATCTTGCTCGGCATGGCGGCAATATACGGAGGCAAAAAGATTTACGACCTCCGGAAAGACATGGAAGAACTGGAAGATTAAACCTCATTAATACCTGCATTATTCAGAAAACATATCTGAATAATGCAGGCAAATTAATAAGAAAAGGCCCACAAAACAAGGCAGGCCCAAGACCAAATCCCTACCTTTTGGTATCATGTTTTTTTTTATTCCATGACAGTTAATTTACCATCGATGGTTATACTCGCCCCTGTTTGTAATGTTATTTTTTTGCAAACGGCGTCGAGTGTAGAACTGTTTACCACCGGGAATACACCACCCGCAGGGGTCTGAGGAATAATGACTGCTTCCGTTGAAACCGGAATGTTACCTTTGCTCCAGTTGGATTTAATAGCCCAATCAGTAGATGTGTTTCCTGTCCAGATATTCGACCCCGCCACAACATTTATCGAATAGTCCTCAACTTCACCGTAAGAGGTATGTCCACAAGGGCTGGCACAAGTAGTGCCGTTGTATTTCATCCTCACCCTCATAGTGGTAGTTCCTGTAATGGCATCTGTAGGAACGCTGATAGTATAAACCGGGTTTGAGTTTATCGAACAAACAACATCCTCATCGGTATCACTAAAATCACCGTCCTGGTTCCAATCGACCCAAACACCGACATCGTCGCCGGCAAACCAATGAGCAATTGTAACCGTCAAGGATTCCGATTCCCCGATTCCGATATCGGTTGACAGTGCAGTATAGTCGGTATATTCGTCAGCACCTGTGCCTGTATTGTTTATTGTACCTATTTCAACCCCGCTAATATATTCGTAGGCGGGGTTTGTTGTTCCTCCATCGGCAGAGCAATAAACCAACGGCCCTACATTGATATAATCAGTTTTTGTCTCATCGTCGCCACCAACGGCGTTTTGACAGAATAAACCTATCGTATAAAGACCTGTCGCAGTAAATTTTATATGAGGGTTTTGAGAGCTTTCATCCGTTCCGTCAACGTATTTATAAGTTGCTGGGCTTATTGTCCACGACCAAGTTGTGGGAACTCCAGTTGATGCATCGCTGAAACTTACCGTATCGATAATAACCGGTGTTGTATTATCGGCGGTGAAATCAGCTATAGGGGCAGGGGGAGGTAAATCAGACTCCCAAACTCCCCTACCCCAGCTTGCTGCCATAAGGTTGCTGTTTTCAGGATTGGAAGAATTATAATAAATTTCAAGCTCAGTTATCACTACATTAGGCAATCCGCTGCTGTATAAGGTCCAGTCGGCAGACCCCAGTTTTTGGTACACTCCCACATCGGTACCTGCATAGAGTTCCAATGTGTCGAGGTTTTGCTCGTTTTGAACGATGCTCATTACAGGTGCACCGGGTAAACCAGTTGAAATATCGGCCCAACTAGTACCGCCGTCAAACGATTGGTAGGCCGAATATGAGTTAAAGGCTCCCATGGCAGCCCAAACGGTATCGGGGCTTTCGTGGCATATCCTGAGGCAAGTAACATTTGCAGATGCCACAGGTAAAGTCCCGGTAACATTGCTCCAATTTGAGCCTCCATCGGTAGTTTTATATACTTCAGTTGATTTTCCTACATATATATAATTGGAATTTGCGTCCGCAACATCCATACAAGTAATATATTCAGTTCCAATATCTGTTGAAGAACCGATTATAGTCCAGTTGCCACCGTTGTTCGTCGATTTTCTCAGGACTGTATTGTCACCCAAATATATAGTGTTGTGATTATTAGGGTCAATGTGAATAGGCATAAACCAATCCGGGCCGAAACTACCCAGATAAGAGCTTGAAGACCATCCGTCAAAAGTCCTGTACAACCTTCCCCCTTGCTTAGTTCCATACTGTGTGTTATTTATTGTATAGTCGATGGCACAGTCAAGTCCATCTGCTAATAGCACATTCGACCAACTAGCCGAAAGCACTTTCGTGCCACAGTCCTGAAAACCCCCTATCACATTTTGGGCATTTTGTTGCGAAACCCCAAATTTATATAACAAACCTATTGACATACCGTTCGTTATGTCAGTCCATGTGGTTCCTCCGTTAGTGGTTTTATAAATGCCCCCGTCATTTCCCTCAAAAAGATTAGATGTGGTATTTTGGAAGCCGAGTGCATGCTTATCGGCATGGACAGAGTCAACACTCCCAGAACAATCACTATTCCAATGGTTTACAATAGAAAACGTATTTGCCCCATCGGTGGACTTCCATGTGTTGATACCACCAATAAATACAATGTCAGCGTTTGTGGGATCGGCAGCAATTGCGAGGTCATACTCTCCCTGACCACCAATTTGCGCTCCCGGGTTACAATCGGCATGCAGTAGGTTAACCTGGGGATTTGCAGCATCGGGATGCTCATAAACAACATAAAAACTCAGTCCTCCGTCATTGGATCTTTGAATTTCCTGCAAACCTCCGTCATTATCAGAAACCACGGCATATATCCTGTTTGAATTTGCCTGACTAACCGCCAGTTCTGCTCTTTTTCCACCAACAACATCAACTTTCTTCGTCCATGAACTTCCTTCGTCAAATGAAACAAATATCTGACCACCGGTTCTTTTTGCACCATAAATTATTCCCGTATCAGCAGTGTTCATTTCAATATCCACAAACTCATAACTGTATATTTTCGCAAAACTTGCTGCTGCGTCGTAGGATTTATATAAACCATCAGAAGTGGCAACGTAAATTACTTTATGATTATCCGGGTTTACAATAATTCGATTGCTTGTTTCTCCGTCGGCACCGGCAAAGGTTAAACCTGTTGTTGTCCAAGAGGATCCTCCGTTAACGGATTTTAATAAACCCAATGAATGGTTATCAGCCGTATAGCCCCAATCTACGTTGTCAAGCGCTCCCCTGTCGCGATCACCTGTTGCTATATATAATGTATCGCTCGCGTTAGTGCTTCCGGCAATTACTGCCACATGGCTCACGCCCAACACAGCATTGTCATCGGTAAGAGCCGTCCATGTGCTCCCACCATCTGTCGTTTTCCAAAGACCCCCGGCAGGCGATCCTGCATAAATAACATCATTGTCGCCAGGCCTGAATGCTATACAGTTTATCCGGCCAATGCCATATACACCACCAGAAGAGGAACTCGGCCCCAATACGGTCCAGTTGTCAAAACCACGACCGGAATTATTTGAAGACCGCTTTGCCCTGATGTCTTCTGCCGTGAAATAAGGGAAACTGCCGGTTAAGGGATTGACCCTGGGCTTCCAAAACCACTCCCATCGCTTAAACTGATTATACCCATAAAGTTTTTGCTTTTCACCATCTTTAATATAATATCCTTCTTTATCGATACCCAAACTATCGAAAAAAGCATATACTTTTTCCTGAATTTTATAAAAATTCCGTGATTGTTTTTTTTCCAATAAGCTGTTATCGGCGGACATGCTTTTCTGTCCGAGGACATTGACAGTTACAAATTGTAAACTTAAAAAAAGTAAAACAGCATGTTTCAGCAACAATATCGAGCCTGATTTATAGCAACACATGATAATTTTTTTCAAATATTACATCTTATGCAAAGCAATTTCAAGCACAAAGTAGAATTCGGCAGAAATAAAATAGAATTCGGTTTGTTTTGAAATGCCAATATAAATTACTAATTTTAGTGCCGGTTAATTAAAGGCGATTATGATAGCTTCGGTAATTATTGATGACGAACTCCAAAGCAGAAATGCCTTGCGCAATATTTTGATTGATTATTGCGCTGATGTTGATATCTTGGGCGAGGCCGACAATGCCGAAGAAGGTATTAAGATAATCAGGGAAACAAAGCCTGAACTTGTATTTTTGGACATTAACATGCCTGATCAGAACGGCTTTCAACTACTCGAAAGCATAGGCAATATCAAGTTCCACGTTGTTTTTGTAACTGCCTACGACCAATATGCCATTAAAGCCATCAAGTTCAGCGCCCTCGATTATATATTAAAACCCATCGACCCACAACAAATAATTGACTCGGTCAACAAACTTAAAAGTCTGCAGCCACGTAACAGACAAGTTGCCGAGCGGATAAGCAACTTGCTCGACAACAAGGATAAAATCGACAAAATTGCTTTGCCTACCATTACGGGTTTTCGTTTCGTAAAAATAAAATCGATAATTAGATGCGAGGCCGACAACAACTACACAAGTTTTTTCCTTGAATCCAAAGAGTCCATTCTCGTTACGCGCACTTTAAAACATTATGAAGACATATTGAAGCACGATGATTTTGTGAGAGTGCATCAATCCCACCTCATAAATATTGATTATGTTGAGGAGTATGTTAAAGGGGATGGTGGTTTTGTGAAAATGAGCGACGGATCTGAGGTTGGGATTTCAAGAAGAAAAAAAGAAATATTCTTAAACATAATGTTATCACGATAAAAAAAAGTAATTCGTCGCATTTAAACGATAAATTATTTTATGCTATTTAATTAACTATCCCTGTTTGAGCAAAGATGAAAGAAAGAGCTTGCCTTTTTATGTTTTTAATGCTGATTCAGTTCTTGGCCAAACCTCAGGACACCAATAACTTATTGCTCGAGTTAAAATACAGCAATGAAAAAAACAAAGCGCTTATCTTGAATAAATTAGCATCAGCAAACTCACAAAGCAATTACACAAAGAGCCTGGCCTTAGGAATGGCGGCATTACATCTTGCCACCAAATACGATCAGCAAAATGAACAATATAACGCATATCAGAATATCGCATATTCCTATCTTCAGCAAGACTCCCTTGCCCTATCCCTGCAGTATTACAATATGGCCCTTGACAAAGCCGAAGAAATTGGCGACAGTGTTTTTATTGCAAGGTCGGAATTTGGGATAGGCAGCGCATATTCCCACAAAGACTATTACGACAAAGCACTTGAACACCTGATAAACTCACTAAAAATTATTGAGACCAAATATGAAAAAAAAGAAGATACTGTAATGAATGCGCAACGCCTCTCGTTCATCACCAACAACATTGGCGTATTTTATCAACGCTTAAACAATACCGACAAAGCACTAGAATATTATAAATACAGCCTTGAGCTAAAAACCAAGCTAAACGACAGCCTGGGAGTTGCTAACTCGCTAAACAATATCGGGCTCATATACGGCACTAGAGGTGAGTTCGGCAAAGCAATGTCATATTATAATATGTCGTTGAGGCTGAAGCAAGGAATTAACGACAAAAGCTTGATCGCGGAAACTATTTTTAATATTTGGGAATTGCAGATAAAACAAAAAAAATATGCAAAGGCTTTAGAATATTATAAAAACGCAGCAATGACCAGCGATCTTTTCAGCAATCGCACCAAAATATTGATGTATAACAATCTTGCGGAAATTTATCTGGCATTGAATCAGACAGACAGCATATACAGTATTAGTGGCAAAGCAATAAAACTGGCAAAAAAAATCAACAATAATGAATTGCTGAGCAAAGCATATTTGCTTCGATCGCAATATTTTTATAAAAAAAAGGATCTTAAAAACGCCTATAAATATCAAAACCATTACCTCAAGATACACGATTCGATACTAAACAAGGAAATGATATCTAAGTTTGCTGAGATGCAAAGCAATTATGAGGTAGAGAAAAAAGAAAAGCAAATTGCAATCTTGCAAAAAGACAAACAACAAAACATTGCTAAATTAAATAAGCAAAAGGCCATAAAACTAACATATTTAGTAGTGTTTTTAATTATTCTTTTCGTTGTTGTACTATTAATCATCCAATTGCGCAACAAGCAAAAACAAAAACAACATTTTCTAGAGAAACAAAACACACTAATAGAACAAAAACTTCTCAGGACTCAAATGAACCCCCATTTTATTTTTAATTCCTTAAATTCGGTACAGGGCTTTATTTCTTCAAACAACAGTCTAAAAGCAATGTCGTTTCTGTCAAAATTCGGGCAACTGCTGCGCAACATGCTTGAAAACAGCCGGGAAAACCTCATAAAACTCGACACTGAACTCGAAACCCTTAAGATTTATCTTGATCTCGAGAGGGAAAGAAGGGAAAACAGTTTTGACTATTCTATTGCCCTTGATGACAACGTAAATGCTGAGACAGTAAATGTTCCTCCGTTGATAATACAACCATTTGTGGAAAACTCAATAAAGCATGGGCTAAAACAGATGAAAAAGGACGGTTTTATTAAAATCGGCATAAAATTGGAAAACAGCCTGATTCTTATCATAGAAATAAGCGACAATGGTATTGGATTTGAAAAGTCGAAACAGATAAGCTCCCTCGAACCATTTAAACATAAGTCACTGGGCATGGAACTCACAAGCGAGCGCTTGGCGATAATGAAAAGATCCATTGGTGAAGAAGCCTCGTTTACTATAAACGAGATAATAAATGAAACAAATGATGTTTGTGGCAGCAGGGTTGTCCTTCGCATTCCTCAAAGGAAGATCTAACAGATAGCAGAATTGCCGGTTTATCCTCTCTCGCAAACTTTTTTAAGCCTGTCGAAATCAATGATGTGTATATTCTTGCCATCCATATCGATTATTCCGTCTTTCCTGAATTCCGACATGGTGCGGATTGTGTTTTCCGTGGTCATCGAAATCAATTCGCCAAGCTCGCGACGGGTAATAGGCATGCGAAAATCGCTACGGTGATATATTTGTTCCGATAAAAACCTGAGCATATAGGCAACACGCCCCTTAACCTGTCTTTGGCTTATCTCAAAACGCTTTTGAATTATCTCGTCAGCAATATAGCTCATACGGTTCATGACCCTGAGGGCAAACTCGCTGTTTCCTTTCAGTAATTCTAAAATTGTACTTAGTTTTACGCTGCACACATGTGTTTCCTCCAGTGCCGTTACCGAGTATTGCTGCTCGTCCTTCGAGAAAATGCTCAACAGGTTTATAAAATCGCCCGGCTTGTTAATGGACAAGATATGATCCTTGCCATGCGAGTTCGTTTTAAACATTTTGACAAGCCCTTTTCGCAAATACAAAAAGTCGTTTATCTCATCCCCTTCATTGATTATGAGCTCTCCCCGACCGAAAATTATCTCCGTTCTCGACGCATTAACTTTCTCATATTCTGCACTAGACAGCATTTCGTAAAGCAAATTACGATAAACACATGATTTACAGTTAATTATATTTTTACTAAGTTTCATTCTAAATTAATGGTTTACATTGATTTTATGAAATATGTCATACGCATTCAAACTACATATATAGTTATCTAAATATATCTTTGTGTCGTAAATAAAAATCAAATTTAGTAAAATAAATCATAAAACATGAAGAAATTATTAATATTAGGTGCAGGGACTGCCGGAACTATGATGGCCAACAAGATGCGTAAACAACTTGCAAGGGACGAATGGGACATCACTATCGTTGACCAGTATAAAACTCATTACTATCAGCCGGGCTTCCTTTTTATCCCTTTCGGGATGTACACCAAGAATGACGTCATAAAGCCGAAAAGCGATTTCTTCCCTGTGGGGGTAAACGTGATATACTCGAAAATAGACAAAATAGTTGCCGACAAGAACCAGGTATTGCTTGATGAAGGCGTTGTGCTCCAGTACGATTATATGATTATCGCGACAGGTACGCGCACAGCGCCCGAAGAGGTTGACGGTTTAAAAGGCAATTTATGGTACAAGGACATCTTCGACTTTTATACCATAGAAGGCGCCGTGGCATTGGCAAAATATTTTAAGACATGGCAGGGCGGCGAACTGGTCATCAACATTGCCGAGCTTCCGTACAAATGCCCTGTCGCACCGCTTGAGTTCGCGTTTTTTGCCGACGCCTTCTTCACCGAAAGAGGTATGCGAGACAAAGTGAACATAACTTATGTAACACCTCTTCCCGGTGCGTTCACAAAACCGAGGGCAACAAAAATGCTTGGCGAGCTGCTGGAACAGAAAAACATAAATATCATCCCCGACTTCAATATTATGGAAGTCAATAATGAAGAGAAAAAAATTATTGATTACGGCGGAAAGGAAATACCATTCGATTGCCTGGTGAGCATACCGACAAACATGGGCGACGACATGATAGAAAGAAGCGGCCTGGGCGATGACATGAACTTCGTTTTAACCGATAAGTTCACTCTCCGGCAAAAAGACCACGAGAACATTTTCGTCCTCGGCGATGCCGCGAATATCCCGACCTCAAAAGCAGGTTCGGTGGCACACTTTGCAGCCGAGATACTTGAAGAGAACCTGATGTGCGCGATAGAAGGAAGGCCATTGACAGCCAAATTCGACGGTCATGCCAACTGCTATATTGAAACAGGTTATGGTAAAGGAACTCTTATCGATTTCAATTATGATACTGAACCGCTTCCAGGATCATTCCCTTTCCCCGGCCTCGGACCTTTCGGCTTATTGAAGGTTACCAGGACCAACCACTATGGCAAATTGATGTTCCGATGGATATATTGGCACATACTCCTTAAAGGCAAAGAAATGCCCATCGACTCGGAAATGCAGATGGCAGGAAAAAAATTATAAGCCCGTATGTATATTTTAATCATTAAAAACTAAAAAAAATGGATAATAAAAACATACAGGATCAAATAAACGACATAAACCGCAAGCTCGACATCGTCCTGGAAGAGGTTCTGGCCCAGAAAGAGACCCGGCAGTCGCTGGAGGACCTCACTTCCGATATCTCGATAATTGGCACCGACATGTTCAAATCGACGGTTACCGAACTGGACAATGCAGGAATAGAAGTTGACGGTGAAGCCCTTAAGATGTTGGTATTTAAATTTATACGAAATATCGACACCATTAACGAAGCCTTCGAGATGCTGGAGAGCGCCAGCGATTTCATTAAAGACGTCACGCCTATATTGCATCAGTTTGGCCTGGACTCGATAAAGACATTCAACCAGCTGGAACAGAAAGGCTATATCGATTTCTTCCAAGAAGGAATAAGGATTATCGAGAACATCATGGACCACTTCTCCGTTGAGGACGTCAAGGAACTGGCCGACAGTGCTGTTACAATACTTGAAACCGTTAAAAGCCTGACTCAACCCGAGATGCTCAAGGCCGTCAACAGCGGACTGATAGTTTATAAGAGCATCGATGTTAAAAACGTTCCTGAATATTCCTTGTTCAAAGCCATGCTGGCAATGAACTCGAAAGAAATGAAACGAGGCATCGGCTTCATGATAACTTTCCTTAAAAACATCTCCAAAGAAACTACTTTAAGGGCCGGTAAAAATTTATAACGACTTAACAAATCCCCTGAAGGGAAAAAACAGTAATAAATATTAAAAAAAATAAAAAGATGGATAAATTAATTGCAGGAGTAAACGTAAGCGTAAACGAAGAAGGTTATATGACCGATTCCTCACAATGGACAAAAGAGGTCGCCGCGGCGATTGCCGCCGAGGAAGGGATCGAGCTTACCGACAAACATTATGAGCTTATAGAGTTTGTAAGAAACAAAGTAGCCAATGGCGAAACACTGACCATTAGGGGAATAGGGAAATCAGGTGTTGTAAGCGCCAAGGAGTTTTACGGGCTATTCCCGGGAGCGCCACTGAAGAAGGCAACCAAGATCTCAGGTGTTCCGAAACCTACATCTTGTATATAACAGAACCAAATATAATTAAAATGGAAAAAGAGGAAAAAGTACCTTTGAAAAAGATATTGCTTATCTGTTCGAAGGCCAATCTCGAAGATGTTTATGCTGCCCTTGTTATGGCAAACGGCGCAGTTATGGAAGGTATTGAAACAAAGATATTCTTTACTTTCTTCGGCCTTGACGCTATCACCAAAAAGACCATGAACAAGCTTCATACGGCAACAACCGGAAACCCCGGAATGCGAATGCCGGGAGGACTTCCCTTCCCAACTTTGCTTGGCGGGCTGCCCGGTGTTGAAGCGGGAGTCTCGGCAATGATGCGCAAGCAAATGGAAGAGCTCGACATTCCGCCAGTTGACGAGTTTCTGGAACTCATAACTGCCGGCGGCGGCGAAATATATGCTTGCAAACTTGCCATGGACATGTTCAAACTGACCAAAGAAGACCTTTCAGACGAGGTTGAAGCGGTAATTACCGTAGGCGAGCTTTATGAGATGTGCGACGGCGCAGGAACACAGATAGTGTTCACCTAACAAGCCTGTCTCGATCCAGGATATTTCTTAAAGCAGCCGCGCTGCGATACCGGATTGGTATTGCCGTGCTGCTGCTTTATTTTTTATAAAGGCGCAAACTAGATTAATCCGCCCTTTTTCCTACTTTTGCACCTCATAAAGATATGGAAGAGATAAAATCGAAAAAAAACAAGGAAGTCAAAGAAAAGGTGATGACCTTTTGGGATCACCTAGACGAACTGCGCAAGCATATTTTACGTTCTATAGTTGCTATTATCGTGCTGGCAATTGTTGCTTTCTTAAACAGGGAAATAGTTTTCGACTATATCATCTTAGGGCCATCTACATCCGATTTTATTACCAACAGAATGCTTTGCAAACTTGGCGAGATGCTTTCGGTAAATGCCTTATGCATCCACGATATGAAATTGCAGATAATAAACATCAAGATGTCGGGGCAGTTTTTGACCCACATGTATATTTCAATCGTTGCAGGTTTCATTTTTTCCTTCCCGTATATTTTATGGGAGATATGGTTGTTCGTCAGGCCGGCCATGCACGAAAACGAGCGTAAATACTCACAAGGGGGTATTTTTATCAGCACATTTTTATTCTTGTTGGGGATTTTATTCAGTTATTACCTTATCGTACCGCTCACCGTCAACTTTTTGGGAACATATCAGGTTAGTGCCGACGTGGTCAACCAGATCTCGCTCAGCTCTTACATCAGCACGGTAGTTTCGGTAACTTTTGCCGTGGGCGTTGTTTTCGAACTTCCTATTTTAGTATATTTCCTGACGAAGATAGGGGTGCTAACCCCCGATTTCATGAAAAAGAACAGGAAGTATATGTATGTTATAATGCTGATACTGGCAGCCATAATCACCCCGCCCGACATGTTCAGCCAGATTTTGGTCGTCGTACCCTTAATTGGTCTTTATGAGCTCAGTATTGGTGTCTCCAACCGTATTTACAAGAAAATCCAGATGGAATTGGAGTAAAATCGGGGCTTGTGGATACGCCAGATGGCTCCTGACTATCATCCACTTGAATCTTTGTTCCAAAAATTTGGTTTGTTAAGTTGAGAACCAAGCTGTGGTTTCAAGGATGTTTTTCGGCTTTCTTATTTCGCTTTCAACACCCGGGTAGCATTCAGTATGGCAATCAGCGCCACGCCCATATCGCCGAATACGGCTTCCCACATCGTGGCGACCCCAAAGATACCTAGAACAATGAACACCGACTTCACGCCAAGGGCAAAAACAATATTCTGCCAAACGATTTTCCTGGTTCTTTTTGCCACTTCTATGGCCTCGGCTACTTTTGAGGGGGAATCGGTCATTAGAACAACGTCAGCAGTCTCAATTGCGGCATCGGAACCAAGCGCCCCCATGGCAATTCCAACATCGGCGCGGGCAAGTACCGGGGCATCGTTTATGCCATCGCCAACGAAAGCAACCTTACTTTTATCATTAAGCAGTTTTTCGATATGTTCCACCTTGTCTTCAGGCAACAAACCAGCATAATACTTTGTTATGCCAAGTTTTTTCGCGAAAACAGCGGCAGAATAATTGTTGTCGCCCGTGAGCATTACCGTCTTGATTCCTTTTTTGTTCAACTGTGCAATTGCACTTACGGAATCGTCTTTAAGGCTATCGGAGATAACGATATAACCGGCATATAATTTATCGACAACAATATGCACGACGGTTCCGTCAATATCACATTTCTCATGCCCGACATTCTCTTTATGGAGAAGGTTGTCGTTCCCTACCAATACCTCTTTCTCATCAATGACGGCCCTGATGCCGTAACCCGGGATCTCTTCCACTCCCATCACCCTTGAGCTGTCAATCCCGCTATCATAACTTTCCAACAGCGACTTGGCAATGGGGTGGTTTGAATTGTACTCGGCATAGGCCGCATATTCCAATATGGTATTTTCATCAAAGCCATTTTCGGGTATTATCCCGGATACTTTGAACTCCCCCTTGGTCAAAGTCCCGGTCTTGTCGAACACCACCGTCCCAATCTGTGTTAGCGCATCGAGAAAGTTGGATCCCTTTACAAGGATCCCTCTGCGGGAGGCTCCGCCAATACCACCAAAATAGCCCAAAGGGATGCTTATGACCAAAGCGCAGGGGCAGGAAATAACAAGTACCACGAGCGCCCTGTAGAACCAATCGCTAAAGATTGCACCTTCAAACAAGATCACTGGCAGTATGGCTATCAAAGCCGAGCCGAAAACCACAAAGGGCGTATAGTATTTTGCAAAAGTAGTGATGAATTTCTCGGTCTCAGCTTTTTTGGTCGATGAGTTTTCTACCATCTCCAGGATTTTTGAGATGGAGGATTCGCCGAAAAGTTTGGAAACCCTTATGGTAATAAGGCCTGATTGGTTAATCATGCCTGCTAGCACCTCATCGTTTGTGTTTATCCTGCGAGGAACGCTCTCCCCTGTTAGCGCAGATGTTTCGACAAACGAGTCCCCATCGATGACAATACCGTCCAGGGGGATTTTTTCACCTGCCCTTACAACTATCACATCCCCGATTCTCACATCGTCAGGTGATACCTCCTTGATGCTACCGTCAACTTTCAGGTTTGCATGATCGGGTTTTATTTCGAGCAATGATCTTATGGAGCGGCGAGAACGATGCAGGGCAATATCCTGAAACAGCTCACCGACAATATAAAACAGCATGACCGCAACTGCTTCCGGCATCTGGTGAATAGCAAATGCCCCCAAAGTGGCTATCGACATTAAAAAATGCTCGTTGAAAACCTGCCCCCTGATGATTTGTTTTACGGCCATTGACAAAACCCCCCATCCGGAAACAAAGTAGGCAGTTACAAAAACAAGGTATTCCGCGAGATGATAAGGCGTATCGTGCAGCAGGTCTTTGAAGATTATCCCTGCAATCAACAATACAAGGCCCGTGAACACTTGAATTATCGTCCTTTTATTCCCGGACAAAACACCTTGATCTTCTTCTGCCTTCACATTATCGGGTTCAAAAAGCAGCACCTCGGGCTCCACATCATGAATCTTTTCCTTCACCCTTTCCATATCATCGGTTTCAATGACCATAGATGCCGTGGCAAAGTTGACCGAAACAAATTTTACTTCGTCCAGTTTGCCAAGCCCGTCTTCAATCTTGGCGGCACAAGAAGCACAGTCAAGGTTTCCCAGTTTATATTTTTTCATGACAAAAGATTAAAAGCCGTTCTTCAGTCCTGTTTTTACGCGATAAGCCCTTTCAACATCTGAAACATAGATTATCCCATCACCGGGCTCATGGGTTTTGCCATGTTCAGATATGATATGCACTATACTATCAACATCTTTTTTCTTTACGACCATTTCAAGTTTGGCTATTTTACTATCTGTAAACGAGTACATTAGGGACACGAATGCTTTTTCATCCTGGAATTTCCCTATTCCTTCGGCTTCCGAGACCGTAATATTCTCAAATCCGGCATCTTTAAGCTTGTCAACAATGTCATACACTTTGTTCGGTCTGATAAATGCTTTTATTTCTTTCATGATTTCATGCGTTTAGTATGTATTAGTCATCATCCCCTGTTTCGCTTTTCTTCATTTCCGACAATAGGTAATAAGCGGCATTCCAGGCCACTTTTGTACCACTGCCGATGGGCGAGAGCAGTTTTATTTCCGTCCATCCACCTTCTTTTTGTCCAGTAATTACTTTTAGGGGCGTAAACAGCCAACCATCATCGGTTTTTTTCGAGATGAATATATATGAGTCGCCTCCATTGCCAACAACGGCCTTTTCGGGAAGGGCGTCAACAAATTCGTTTTTTGTCGAGATCCGCCCGACTATGTACATGCCCGGGATCAGCATTCCCCTTTTATTGTCGATATTTGCATGAACATGGACGGCTTTGGGATTTTGCTCAAAGGATTTGCCCACGGCAAAAATAGTGGCGGTCATTGGCTCGCCCGGAAGCGACTCAACGGTAAAAATAATTTTCTGACCTACTTTTACTTTATAAACGTCTTTTTCAAAAACCATTAGATCAGCGTGGACATGGTCGTTGTTTATGATTTGGAACATGGGTTTTTGCGGCTCCACGAACTGCCCTGTCATCACTTCAACTTTCTCAACATAACCATCTATAGGGCTTAGCACGGGGACTTTTTCATAAACCTTGCCCTCTTTTATCTTTGACGGGCTGAGCGAAAGCAATTTCAATTTCGCTTCCAGGTTCAGCACATCGGCTTTTAGCGTATAATAATCGGCCCTGGTTTTTTGATACGTCTTACCCGACGACACCTGTTCTTTATACAGTTTTTGCTGCCTCTTATATTCTTTTTCCATAAACTCCAGTTGATTCCGCGCATTAATATATTCGGTCTGCACATCGATCAAATCCGGGTGGTTCAGATAGGCCAGCACCTGTCCTTTTTTCACTTTGTCGCCTTCAAAAACATTTATTGAAGCTATGTTCGCCCCGATGATAGCCGTAACGGAAGCCTTGTTCTGGGGTGGTACGTTCAGGTTGCCGTTTGCCACTACTACATCCTTGAAACCGAATTGCGCAAGCGTATCTGTTTTTATCGACAAGGCTTCAAACTGTTGGTTCGTCAGGCTTACAGGCCGTAAGCCCTCGGGTGCTGTGCTTTCCTCGGTTTCGCCGTCAGTTTCCGTTTCTTTGGCAGGTTGTTGACTGCATGAAGCCATGCCGAACAAAACGAAGCCTGAGAGTATGAATACTTTAATATTAAATAATCTTATTTTTTTCATTCGTATATTTTTTTTCTGTTTAATTTATATCTTAATGTACTGATATCCAAAAGTAATTATTTTATTTCGTCAAGTTAATATAATACTCCAGTTTAAAACGCGCGTCGAGATAGCTGGACAAGGCGTTTTGAGCCTCGAACTCAATCTGGACGGCATCCCTTATGTTTTGTAAGAAACTAACATAATCGATGGCGCCCTGCTCATAAGCCAGAATGGCCCCGTTTTTTTGTTCTATGGCTGTCGGCAATGCGTCATCTTGATAGTAGTGCCAGGTAATCAGCCATTTCTGGTAATCATTGTATAGGTTCCGGTATTCAGTTTGCACCTCTATCGATTTTTGGAGATAAACCTCCTGGGCTATTTGCTGTTTAATCTTTGCCGACTGCGTTTTGCCCATCTGGGAAGCAAACACCAATGGGATGCTGATTCCGAACTGGTATTTATAAAAACCTTTTTGGTTTCCTATTTCCTGTATTCCGTATTCAGCAGACAGCTTGGGTGCAAAGCCCGATTTTGCCTTGCGGAGATTTGCGTCCGCGAGCCTTATGTTCTGGTCATACAAGCTCAGTATGGGATGTTCGCTTACCGAATCGGCCAGGCCGGGCAAAGGCAGTTTATAAGGTTCTACCGAAGAGGGTTCTATGGTAAAAACCGTATCGCTCACAAACCAGCGGTTCAAATTCCATAGCGCAATGTGAAAGTCGCGATACGATTTTTCCATAGATATGTTTATCTGCTTTGCCTGATTGGAAACCGACAAGTATTCGAGGCGGGAAATTGCCTGCGTTTCAAGGCGCAGTTTAGCAGCGCGCTCGGAAATCTTAAAAATAGAATCGAGCCGGCTATACAGCCGGAAGCGATTCCTGGCATCCAGGGCGTCGCCCCAGGCCCTGCTAACATCCCGTTTTATTTCGAGGGCGCTTAGGTCGAGGGTGGTCTTCGACATGTCTATTTTCGCATCGGCAACTTTATTCTTTGCTCCAATCCCAAAAACGTCAAATTCCTGCCTTATCATAAACTTATTGTAGATGCCGTTAGGGGTGTTGTTTCCCGTTTCTTCGGAACCCGTTGCCAATTCGGTTGCCCCGATATCCCAGGCCGTCTTTTTCAAGACTTCCTGGTTCTTCACTTCGAGGCGCGCGGCCTTCAAGGCCGGATAGTTCGCAACGGCCTTCTTTATGGCTTCGTCCAAAGTGATCCGCGAGCTTGGCTCCAGCGATTGTGCCTCTACCTTATTTGGGAAAGCAAACAGGCCGGCGCTCATCAGCGCCAGGACAACAACAGCGGAAACACTCCTCATGCCCTTTCTTTTCTTTCTTCTCCGATTTCTCGATTCAACCAAAGAATATAGAATGGGCACAACAATAAGCGTGAGCAATGTTGCACTGAACAAACCACCTATAACAACAGTGGCGAGAGGACGTTGGACCTCGGCACCTGCAGAACTGGAGATTGCCATGGGCAGGAAGCCGAACATTGCTGCCGTGGCGGTCAACAATATGGGTCTTATCCTTTCATGGGTGGCCGTGATTATCCGTTCCTTGATGTCCACTATTCCGTCTATCTTAAGCGAATTGAAACGGCTTATCAACACCAGGCCGTTCAGTACCGCAACGCCAAAAAGCACTATAAAGCCTACACCTGCCGAAATACTAAAGGGCATGTCGCGAAGCCATAGGGCATAAACCCCGCCGATGGCCGCAAGGGGGACGGCCATATAGATCATTATAGTTTGCGAAAGCGAATGCAGGGCAAAATACAAAAGGATGAATATCAGTATCAATGCTATTGGCACTACTATCATCAGCCTGTCCTTTGCACGTTTCAGGTTTTCGAAAGCACCTCCGTAGGTTATGTTATACCCGGGGGGCAGCACCAATTGCGCATCCAGTTTTTGCTTTATCTCGTTCACCAGGGATTCAACATCCCTGCCCCTTACATTAACGCCAACATAAATACGACGAAAAGTATTGTCCCTCGAAATCTGCATAGGCCCCGGCTGATAGTCGATAGAGGCCAATTCCTTGAGCGGGACCTGTTTTCCGTTCGGCAGGTCAACAAACAAATAGCGCAGGTTCTCTATGCTGTTCCTGTGGTCCTCGTCAAAGCGTATAACCATGTCGAAACGCTTTTCGCCTTCAAAAATAAGCCCGGCGGAACTGCCTGCAAAAGCAGCGCTCACATAATTGTTGAGTTTTTTGATGTTCAGCCCATATTGAGCAACTTTATCGCGCTTATAAACAACCGTAATTTGGGGCAGGCCCGCTGTGCGCTCCAAAGTAACGTCCTCGGCGCCATCAACGGTTCTGATTATATTTGCTATTTCTTGGCCCTTTGAGGCGAGCACGTCCAAATCCTCCCCGTAAATTTTTACCGCTACGTCTTCGCGGACACCCGTCAACAACTCGTTGAAACGCAGTTCGACAGGCTGGCTGAAAGAGAAATTTACGCCGGGTAGGTGTTCCAGTTTTTCAAGGATTTTCTCAATCAGCTCTTCCTTCGTACTTGCCGAAACCCATTTGCTCCTGTCTTTCTCAAGGATTATGAAACTATCGGTAAAGTCGAAGCCCATGGGATCGGTAGGTATGTCGGCCACCCCGATACGGGCTGCTATTGTTTTTACCTCGGGGAAATTCGACATGATGATTTCTTCTATTTCCTTTTCCCTTTTTATGGTCTCCGACAACGAGCTTCCGGGCCTGAGGAAAGCCTGCATGGCTATATCACCTTCGTCAAGATTGGGAATAAATTCACCGCCCATGCGCGTGAAAATAAAAATGGAACTGCCGAAAACCAATATTGCGATAAGCAGAACAGACATCTTATGCCTTAGCGATAGATATAATATAGGGTTGTAAACCATTGATATACCGCTCATTATCTTATTGCTTAAAAGTTCCAGCTTGTTTTCGAGCCTTGCAAACCAAGTGTTTTTTAGTGATGGTTTCATCGTAATGGACGCCATCATGGGGATATAAGTCAGGGAAAGGATGGTTGCGCCTAAAACAGCAAAACCAAAGGTAAAAGCCATGGGCTGGAACATCTTCCCTTCAATCCCTTTCAGGAATAGTATGGGCGTGAAGACGATGAGGATGATCAACTGGCCAAAAAAGGCGGAGTTCATCACCCTGCTGCTAGCTTTATAACTCAACTCGTCCATTTCGTTCCTGCCGAAAACCCCCTTGTTTTGTTTTAATCTCTGATGGATTTCAAATACTATTCCCTCCACAATTATCACTGCCCCGTCAACGATTATGCCAAAGTCGATGGCGCCGAGGCTCATTAGGTTTGCCCATACACCCGTATATTTCATTAGTATAAAAGCAAACAGTAGCGACAGAGGGATAACGGTTGCCGCCAGCAAACCGCCGCGCAAGCTACCCAATAGGAAAACCAATACGAATATCACTATAAGGGAACCTTCGATCAGGTTTTTGGCAACTGTGGATGTAGTTCGCGAGATCAGGTCGCTCCTGTCGAGAAACGACTCGATATACAGTCCTTCCGGCAAGGAATTTTGCACTTCCGCAATCCTGGCCTTTACTGCTTTTATTACCGAGTTCGGGTTTTCGCCTTTAAGCATCAACACCATGCCGCCCACTGCTTCGCGCCCTTCCTGGGTAAAGGCGCCATAACGCATCTGGCTGCCGAAATGAACCTTGCTAGCCACATCTTTGATCAATATCGGTATGCCGTTAACATTCTCGACCACAATATTCCGAATGTCGTCCAACGATCGGACCATGCCTTCGCCCCTTATGAAGTTCGCCATGTGGTTTTTCTCTATATAGGCTCCGCCGGTATTGATATTGTTGTTTTCAAGGGCTTCGAAAACCTCCGATATCGAAATGTTCATGGCATTCAGGCGGTCGGGGTCAAGTGCAATCTCATATTGCTTAATATTGCCCCCAAACGAGTTTATCTCAACGACACCGGGTATTAGCGCCATTTGCCTTTTAACTATCCAGTCCTGTATGGTCCTTAGCTCCATAGGCGAATAAACCGAGTCGTAACCCGGTTTTGGCTTTATTGTGTATTGATAAATCTCGCCTAAACCGGTGGTGATGGGACCCATGAACGGTTCCCCGAAATTCTCCGGGATATCGTTTTTTACTTCGTTTAGCTTTTCCTGTACAACTTGTCGCGGGAGATAGGTTCCCATATCATCCTTAAAAACAATGGTTACTACCGAAAGCCCAAAACGCGACACGGAACGGATTTCCTGAACCCCCGGCAGGTTGGCCATCTCCAGCTCAACAGGATAGGTTACGAATTGTTCTATGTCCTCGGTTGCCAGATTTTGGGAAACCGTGATTACCTGCACCTGATTATTGGTGATATCAGGCACAGAACCCAAATTAATAGAAATCATGGAATAAACGCCAAGACCGATCATGGCAAATATCAGCAAACCGATGATGAATTTATTCTTGATCGAAAAAGATATTATACTATTAATCATTTAATATTTATTTTTTTGTTATTGAACGAAATGCTTATTTGTCTTAAAAACTCAATTCCCCCGAACCTTTCAATTTAGGCTGATAACCAGGTACGTCACAGCAGCGCATTATATCCGCTTGGATGTTGCCGTATAAACTGAAAGTACTTGGGGTTTACGCCTTTGGAGGTCGCCAGAATGAAACATCAACTTCTTTTTCATGCTGCGTTATCGTGGGTATGTTTAGAGCACATACTTTGAAATCAATGCTATTGCTGTTGTACGAAACCGTATGCGATAATGTCTGACAGCAAACACAAAAACAAAAAGGTGAGCACGTATCAACGTGATCTCCATGGTCTTGGGCTAGGCCGGAAAATTCAATGGCGACTGAATTGGTGTTGGACTCAACATCGGCACAGGGCATGGCCGTAAGGGTCATTGCGTAAAGTGATAATATGAGCGCCAGGATTTTCATGCCTTAAAAATTCAATGTTCATTAATTAGTTTGCAATAATAGTAAATAATTAATGCAATCGGGTTGCAAAATGCCGATGGCTTTATTTGAAGATGTTGTTTTTTAATTATTAGTTGGGATTGTGTGCTCTCTGTGTAAATTTGTGTAAGTTTTTGTAAGTTTTTGTTCCACAAAGAAGCACAAAGGAGGCACAGAGGGGCACAGAGGA
>JAADIS010000031.1:28416-45538 GCA_013151215.1 Chlorobiota bacterium
TTCTCCGTGGAACTTTGTGTAAGTTTTTGTAAGTTTTTGTTCCACAAAGAAGCACAGAGGAGGCACAGAGGAACCTTTTCTCCGTGCAACTCCGTGTCTTCTCCGTGGAACTTTGTGTAAGTTTTTGTAAGTTTTTGTTCCACAGAGATGTACAGAGGAGGCACAGAGGGGCACAGAGGATTCTTTTCTCCGTGGAACTCCGTGAAAGTTTTTGTTCCGCAAAGTAATGGATTTGAATATATTTGCACATAGATCTTATAATAAACAACAATTTAAACCTACCACAATGACAGAAAACGAAATTGCCTCAACTATTATTGGTTGTGCTATTGAAGTTCACAAAACCCTTGGCCCTGGACTTTTAGAATCAACTTATCAAGAATGCCTAATTTACGAACTGAGAAACAAAGGGCTTTTTGTGGAAAGAGAAAAACCAATGCCAATTATTTATAAAGAAATAAAACTTGACAAAGGTTATAGAATGGATATCGTTGTTGAAGAGAAAGTAGTTATTGAAATTAAAACCGTGGAGTTTTTCAACGATGTACACATTGCTCAGCTTCTCACTTATTTGACTTTAGGAAACTATAAATTAGGCTTGCTCCTTAATTTTAATGTAACAATGCTTAAATATGGCATTAAAAGGATAATAAACTGATAATCAAAATGATATTGCTATGAGCTGTGTTTCTATTTAGTCTAGTACTTGTAAGTTTTTGTTCCACAAAGAGGCACAAAGGAGGCACAGAGGGGCACAGAGGATTCTTTTCTCCGTGGAACTCCGTGTCTTCTCCGTGGAACTTTGTGTAAGTTTTTGTTCCACAAAGAAGCGCAGAGGAGGCACAGAGGGGCACAGAGGATTCTTTTCTCCGAGGAACTCCGTGTCTTCTCCGTGGAACTTTGTGTAAGTTTTTGTTCCACAGAGATGCACAGAGGAGGCACAGAGGACCACAGAGGATTCTTTTCTCCGTGCAACTTCGTGTGTTCTCCGTGTAACTTTGTGTAAGTTTTTGTTCCACAGAGAAGCACAGAGGAGGCACAGAGGTTCACAGAGGATTCTTTTCTCCGTGTAACTCTGTGTGTTCTCCGTGTAACTTTGTGTAAGTTTTAGTTCCACAAAGAAACGCAAAGAAGGCACAGAGGACCACAGAGGAGTCTTTTCTCCATGAAACTGTGCGTAAGTTTTGCTAAAACATACGACAATAAATCTGTTATAAAAGAAAACCCTTTGGCAAATTAAAATAAAGAGAAATCGAAATTATTGAATCACAAAATTCCGGCTCTGCTTTTTATTATTCATGATCACGTTCAGGATATAGGTGCCCTTTGACAAGAAACTTAAATCCAGGCTTTTAGTATCTTGGTTTTTCAAGAGTTTATCTTCCAATAAAAGTTTGCCATCGATGTCAAAAACCTGAATCACAAATTCATCCGAACTATTTATCAAACGCTCCAGGTTTAAATTTCCCTTACAAGGATTAGGGTAAATGCTCAAGAACGAATTATATGATTGCTCGTCAATAAAATTAAATAGTTTTAATTCAAAACCTTCGCTCAAAAAAACATCAGGCCATGCATAATCGCCCTCCACTTTTACGTCGTATTTGCCTGTGGGAAAGGTGTTTAAAAAATTAAACTCGCCGACAACAGTACTATCGTCAATAATATTTTCCGAGTTCGGACTTATGGTTAAACTCCCTTGAGAAAGTCTTAAATTACTTGTGCCTTGCATAAAAACTATGTCTGTTCCGGTAACACTAACGCTTATGGTTTCACCCTGCACGGCTGTATCGGGCAAAACAGAAACTATAGATCCACCTGGCTCCGAAGTTTCCAGCAAAAACGCATTTTCCAAAGTCAATTCCCCCTCAAAAGGGCTATCGACAATTAATTTTTTATAACCTGTTGTGTTCGCATAGGAAAAAATAAATTTTGCCTTAACAGTAACACTATCGATAACCTCCACTTGTTTAGAATACAATTCTTCGCTAGCCTGTACCAATGTCAGGGCGGGAACATTATCAACGGAATTATAATGGGTATTTTGCGTTTGCAGCATGAAATAAACCGCTTTTCCCTGATATTCGATTTGAGGGCTGAATGATGATACGGAGGGCTGAACAGATGGCAATAGTTGGAATCCATCAGTTAAACCAACGTCTCCGACATCCCAATTCAGTACCATTACATCATAAGTTCCGGGGCTATCGTCAAAAGTAAAATTAAAATCCCCGAGAATAAGTGTATCATTTATTACATCGAAATTGGTCGGATAAATATTGCCGTTTGGTTTTTTCAAAACAAGCATAGATGAACCTTGTTGAAAAGTGGTGTTTTTGCCACTTACACTAATCGTTAACTGTTCTCCCTGATAGGCACTGTCAGGTTCTACATTGCTGATTTCCGGGCTATTGCCCGAATCAATCAAAAGCAAGGCATCTTCCAATACCAAATCGCCGTCCAATAGGTTTGTGAGATGCAAATCGTAATAGCCAGCAGGTTTGTTGAAGTTGATCTGAAACTCCACTTCCATATTCAATGCATCGATAACAACTATTGAATAATTGTTGATATAGCCTCCATTTGCTGATTTAAGCCATACATCGTTATTGACATTGCCGTCGTCAAAATGAGTATGCTTTCCAACAATGCTCAAGTTAAGCGTCTCACCGGTATTTGCCGTTCCGGGCTCAGACGAAAAAAGTTGGGGAAGGCTATCGACAGCAAGTAGGTTAAAAGCATCCTCCAGAACCATATCGCCCGAATTAGCGCCATTATATGCATGGACATCGTAAAGGCCGGGCTCATCCTGGGGATTAAAATAAAAGTCGCCAACAATTTGGTCGCTGTTTAAAACTGTTTCGCTAACAGGAAAAATGCCAGGGCCGTTCTCGCCAAGCCTCAACCACAATGATGAGGTTCCTTGATAAAAGTTCGTGTTTTCACCACTTACGGTTATCGATAGATGTTGGCATTGGATTGCTGAATCAGGAACAACGGATGTCAAAGTCTGAGAAAAGGCAGAAGAACCAAAACTTAAACACAGCAGACAGATAATAAAGGTTTTTAATTTCATAATCATTTGTTTATTTTATTGAACGATGTTGTTTATCTATGAACTTCAAATATAGTGTTTTTTAGCGAACCGAAGGTTTTTGCATTCATAAATTTTTTTACATGCCAATTATTTTTCTTTGAAAGATTATTTTTTATTCTGCCATCGGTTTCCACAATTGATTCATCTTGGATTAGTTTTGAAATAAGCGCATTTATAAATATTTGATATCTGGGATCCTTAGTGTTCTCATCGATGGTTTTCAGCATGATAAATGCCGAGTCGGTCTGCCCCAGATTAAAATATACCGCAGTTAGGTTAAACCTCGCATCCTCGAAATCAGGATATATGGAAAGCGCTTCCCTATAATAATTCATCCCTGTGTTAAGCTGATTGTTTTTTATGCAAGCCGAGGCAAGGTTGTTTAGTATGTGCACGTGAAAAGGATTAAGTTCGAGGGCTTTCTCAAAAGCCGATTGAGCCTTTAAATACTGTTGCTCCTCATAGAAGGCCAGCCCTTGATACCAATACAAAGGTGTTGAAAGAGGGTCCATTTCATAATAAAAGCATACTGCCCTATCCACTTCCTTTATAACAAGGTCATATTTTTTATCATTTTTGGCCAATATCGCCTTCCGGGCATGACTTTCGGAAACAAACCTTCGAAACCCAAAATATGCGAACCAAATAGTAAACAGGAAAAATATCGACAAGACTATTTTCCCCTTAAAATATCTCAGGCCTTTTGAATCGCTTGCTGCTATAAAAGCCAAAATACAAACCAAAACTATATTGCTAAATATCCGCTCATGCGGGAAACTAAACAACGAATAAACGAACAAACCAATTAAGGTCATTAGCAAGGCCAATAACCATAAGGCAGCAAGGTAGTCGGTCTCCCGCCTAAAAAGCTTCAATAAGCCTACAAATGCCAGAATAAAAATCATCAGGTAAACCAAGCCCCCAATCAGACCATATTCTGCTGATATCCAGAGAAAATCGTTATGCGGTCGCTGATAAAAAGTGATGTTGTTCTCCGAAACCAGACCTTTATTGCCGAATTTAAGCATTTCGATTTTCCATTTTGCCGGACCAATACCGAATAAAGGTTTCCCGAATAAAGGTTTCTCCCCGATTAACTTCAAACTTCGTTTCCATAAACCTATCCTGTCCTTACCCGAACCCTTATCCAATTTTACGATGCTTGCAAAATGACTTTGAATTTCATCTGTTTTGGTAAAAAAATGAAAAAAAGCAAGGGAAAAAACTACAGAAATGAATGTCGTAATTATCAAACTTCTAAGTTGGAAACGAAGTTTAAAAGCTGTTTTTCTTGTTTTCAGGAAATAAAGAAACACAACAGAACCGAAACCTATGGACAATGCCAGGCTTGTTGTCCTGTTCGAGAGGACTATCAACATGAATATACTCAGGAAAATGCTTGCCATAATAATTATTTTATACGACTTCTTCCCGGCAGGGGAAAAATTATAAATCTGAAATGGCAAGCTAAGGAAGAGAGCCTGACAATAAATATTACGATGACTGAAAACAGTTTTTATCTGATACGTGTCAAGCGGGATGGAAATCAAACCATTACGGACAAGACTAAAAAGTTCGAAAGCCCCCCAAACTGCCAATACTATCCCCAACAAACCCAAAGAGGCGGCAACCCCAAGCACAAAACTGTTTCGTGAAAACGAAATCACCAACATAAAAAAAAGCAGGAAATAGGAGGCTATCTTAATCCAGTCGAATATTGCATCGCTATAAATATCCCCTGACAGCAGCCTGACGCCACTATAAGACGCAAATAAGAGATACATGATCAAAACAGGTGAAAAAGGGAATGAGAACTGCTTTTTACCACTCAACAATACAGCAGCAATCATCAGGATGATAACAAATTGCAGGCCTATAAATTGAATTATCAAATGCCGATCGATAAGTGAGCTGCCGTTTAAAAAAGGCAACACAAAAAGTAATAGGAAAAAAGGCAATATCTTCGCTGATCGCGGTATCTTGATTGACCTCATGCTCAAAACCTAGATTTTTGACCCCATCAAAAATATGCAAATATTGTTAGCAAAAAGAAAAATCACACTTAAAAATGATAAAGATGCATCAAAACAACTATCCCGAAACATCAATCAATATCAAAATTTTCCTTAATTTTACGCTTCGCTTTTAAGCCAAATGTTATGAAAGACGTTTTTTACTTTTTGTTCGCTGTTTTTAACATCATCGTCTTTATCCCTCAATCAATTGCCCAAGCAGGATTCTCCAAAGTTTATGGAAATGCCTATGAACAAATTCAGTCGTCATCTATTATTGAAACTTACGACAATAACTTTATAATTGCCGGCAACAGAAACTACAAGAACTTTGTGATGAAAATTGATTCGGCCGGAAATATTGTCTGGAACAAGAGCTATGGCGTTTCTCAATATGAGCCTTCCTCAAAAATTATTAGTTTGTTCGATTCAACATATTTCATAGCGTCATCGTCATATTTAAGCGAAGCACAACAATATAGATTAAATTTTATAAAATTAGATAGTGATGGCGACACTCTTTGGTCCTCAAATTTGAGCATAGATGAGTTTAATAGTTTGTATTCGGTTGAACAGACCTATGATTCCGGTTTTATGCTTATCGGTCGTAAAAGCAGCGACCCGCCTCCCTATAACAAGATGTTCATCATCAAACTTGATAAATTAGCACAATTTGAATGGGCAAAAACAATGACAGCCTTAAACAACAGCAATACAGCCACTTCAATACAGGAAACCGAGGATTCATGTTTTCTGGTATGTGGGATTGCCTATAATTCAAATCCCGGATATTCAAGACTGATTTTAATGAAAATTTCGTTTGCCGGAGATGTTGTTTGGTCGAGGAGCTATGATTATCAAAATGCAAACTGGAATGAAGGTGACGTATATATTTTGGATGATTCATACTTAATCGCCGCTATTTCAGACCATGGCATGCTTTTGATAAAAACAGGCTTGCAAGGCAATGTTCTATGGTCGAAAAAATATGATGGATATACCGGTTTTTATGGAAACACTTCATATATTGAAATCCATCAGCTCTCAAATAACAGATTTGCCATCCTTGTCCCTGATTTTCTTTATAAAACTGATAGCTCGGGCTACGTTATTTGGTCAACTTTTTTTGATATGTATGTTTCTGGTTTCAAGGAAACTAACAGCAACGGATTCCTTGTATGCGGCAATGGTCCTATCTATGGCGTTAAATCGCCATTATACGGCGAGCCTCAAATTGGATTGGTAAAATTGGACTCCAGCGGGGTGAACAATGCGGAATGTATATATGGAGGCTCCTCAAATTATGATGAAATTATTGTAACTACCGACACTATTCAAATAGTTTCAGAAGACTTTTTGCTTGACAATGTGTACGATACACTCAGGTTTTCATCGGGTTTTCTTAATGTTTCAGATAAGTGCGTAGATTTTATCGGCTCAACAAAAGATGATGTAGCTAAAGAAAAAATATCAATTTTCCCCAATCCAACGGATGGCGTTTTTGAAATACAATCAGTTGAAAACGAAATCATTGAAAAAGTACAAATCATCAACTCCAAGGGACTGGGAATTTATGAATCAACCAATTTGAGTTTACCTAAACTTCAAATAGATATAAGCGAGGAAAAAACCGGTATTTATTATCTACGGATCAGCATGGAAAATTCAGTGATTTTCAAAAAACTAATTATAAGATAGATGAAAAAGTTTGTTTTCCCAGTTTTATTATTGCTCTTGTATTCGTGCAGTACAATCACCGTTACGGCAGATTACGATAAAGATGTTGATTTCTCTACATATAAAACTTTCAGCTTGATGAGCTGGAGAGAAGACAACAATAAGTTACTCACTCCATTCGACAAAAAACGAATTGAGGAAGCTGTAAAAAACGAGATGACAGCAAGAAATTATACTTACCAGGAAACAGGTGGTGAGCTTGCGATCTCGGTGTTTATCATACTCGAAGACAGAACCTCCTATAACTCCTATACTGATTATTATGGCCGTTATGGCTATTATTATGGCACTCCCTGGGGCTGGGGCGGCCCTGCCCGCACAACAGTTTCACGCTACGATTATACTCAAGGAACGATTATTTTTAACGTTTTTGATGCCAAAGAAAAGAAATTAGTGTGGCAGGGAACGGCAATAGGTGAAGTTGACAGCAAACCTGCCAATAACGAAAAAAACATTAAACAAGTTGTAAACAAGGTATTTATAAAATACCCTATTAATAAATCCGTAAAATAAAAATATCAAATGAAGTATCTGATAGTACCGGTAATTATGATCATGCTGTTTTCGTGCAGCAGCGTTAAAGTTACAAACAATTTCGACAAAAGCATTGATTTTAAATCGTTTAAAACATTTAGTTTTTATCCATGGGATAAACATAATGACGAACTTGTAAGTGAATATGACAAGCGATTGATCTTAAACTCAATTAAATCCACAATGGAGAAAAAGGGATATACTTATCTTGAAAAAGATGGTGATTTAATTATTTCAACTTTTGTGATGCTTCAGGAAAAGACTATGAACCAGGCCTATACAAACCACTATGGTGGCTGGGCAGGTTATGGTAGCGGCTGGGATTATGGAGCAACATGGTCCTATGGTTATGGTTATTGGGGAGGCCCGGCCTATACTACAACCACTATTTCGAGCCGCGATTATGTTGAGGGCAGCTTGATTTTCGATGTCTTCCGCCTCGACGAGAAGAAACTTGTTTGGCAAGGTGTGGGGGTTGGCGAGGTAAATCCCGATTTCTCAAAAAGGGACAGAAACATACCGAGGGCAATAGGCCACATCTTCAGAAGGTTTCCGGTAAGCAAGAAATAATTTATTTCAATAAATCGTTCACAAGCCGGGGTATAACAGTTCCGGCTTTGCCGTTTATAATAATGAGGTTGGAAATATCACCTATTCGGGACGCCATTGGATCGACATAATATTTTGGGCTGTTTGCATTTACATAACTTATCAGGCCTGCGGCCGGATAAACTACCATTGAAGTCCCGATAACCATAAATATTTCAGCTGTCATGCATATTCGGGCGGCTTCCTCTATCATCGGCACCGCTTCTCCAAACCATACGATATGAGGCCGCAGTTGAGAACCTTTTTCACATTTATCGCCCCAATTCAATTCCCAACTATCCAATTCGTATACAAGGTTTTCGTCAGCAGTGCTCCTTGCCTTTTTTAGTTCGCCATGCAGATGCATAACTTTTGTTGAGCCGGCCCTTTCGTGCAAATCGTCAACATTTTGGGTAATTATCTGCACATCATACTTCTTTTCCAGCTCCGCTAAAGCGCAATGTGCCGCATTTGGCTCAACTTCAAATAGTTGCTTACGGCGTATATTATAAAAGTCAAGAACCAGCAAAGGGTTGTCATGCCATGCCACGGGTGATGCAACTTCCTCTATTCTATGATTTCTCCACAGGCCGTTGCTGTCTCGAAAAGTACTGATACCGCTTTCGGCACTAATTCCAGCACCGGTGAGAATTACGATTTTCTTTTTTTTCATGAATCATTATTGGAACCCGAAGATACAAAAAAAGCGCTTTCCGAAGAAAGCGCCTTAAGCCTAGACAAGAATCGCAACCATTATTGAAATAGGCTGTTTCTTTAAAATATATTCATGTCATCGAGAACTTTCATCACGTCGCGAACAGCATTTGCTGAAGTCTGGAGAAGTTTTTTCTCGTTTTTGTCGAGCTCGATCTCAATAATCTCTTCAATACCATGACGGCCGAGTTTTACAGGAACGCCAAGATAAACGCCTTTCTCGCCGTATTCGCCGTTTAGGCAGGCACAAACAGGGAAGATGCGTTTTTGGTCGTCAACTATCGCCTCTACCATTTGAGCGGCGGCGGCACCTGGGGCATACCATGCGGAAGTTCCCATGAGGTCAACCAGTTCCCCGCCACCCATTTTTGTGCGTTCAACAATTTTATCAAGTTCTTCCTTGCCCAATAATTGGGTAACGGGAATTCCGTTAACGGAAGTATAACGCGGAAGCGGGACCATAGTGTTTCCATGACCGCCAAGCAATAAGGCATGGATATCCGTCGGGGAAACATCCAGCGCATTGGCCAGGAAAGCACGATAACGACCGGTATCCAAAATTCCGGCCATGCCAAATACTTTGCGCGATGGCTTGTTGGAAGCCTTATACGCAGCATAAGTCATTACGTCAAGAGGGTTGCTTACTATAATAATAATGGCATCGGGAGAATACTTGATGGCTTTTTCGGTAACGTCCTTAACGATGCTAGCGTTTGTCTTTATCAAATCATCGCGCGACATACCGGGCTTGCGCGGTATCCCGGAGGTGATAACAATTATTCCCGAGCCTTTTGTTGCCAGATAATTGTTTGTTACTCCATTTATCCTTGTGTTAAAGTGGTGTATAGAAGATGTTTGCCAAATATCAAGGGCTTTGCCTTCGGCAACTCCTTCTTTTATATCGAGCAAAACCAATTCCTTTGTCAAATCTTTATGGGCGATTACATTTGCTACTGTGGCCCCAACATTACCGGCACCTATTACTGTGATTTTTTCCATGATTTTTTTTATTATAAATTCGTTATCTGTTTCTAATTCACAAAAGTAAAACTATTTTCAGATTGGCAGTTATTTAATATGACATTATTAACAAATTAAGTAATTTATACTGCTTTCTAAATACAATAGTTCGTGTAGTTTTTGTTCCTCGTAAAGCCGCTAAGCCGCTAAGTGTTGGTTACCAGTACGGTAATGATTTCTCATGTATTCCGCAAATATTTGATAATGCGTATGTTATAAAACCTTAACGAAGTATTCTAAATAGCATTCTTATCGGAATTATCGTTATATATAAATTATGGATTAAAATCCATGAGGCCCTTTATTTTCTGTCTCGGAAATCCGGAAATGCAATACAACACGTTCAAAAGCAATTGGCATAATACTAGCCGGCTCCCAATAATTTCCTCATATTCGAGATATTTGTTTCGTTCAGGATGTTTTTCCCTTCCGGTGTAAATAAAAAATGAAGCTGTTCCTTATAAGTTGATATAACTTTATTTCTTACCATTTTCATGGTGGAGTTTATCATCTTGTTTTCTTCTGTCAAGGCTTCGGGCAATATGCCTATTGCCGAAGGCAGCCACCTATGCGGGAACATGTTTTGGAACTCTCCCTTGAAATATTTATTCAATTCATTGTTTATCAGTTTAAGGGCTTCTTCAGCGGCTTTGGTTGTTGTTGCATCCATGCCCGACTCCTTAAGGAAAGCCCTGACAGCCTGCTGATTAGGAACCAGAAAACCGATTGTATATGCATCCTGATTATTGTACAGCATACATTGATCGATAAATTTTGATTGCTGGATTATTGCTTCTTCTATTCCTTCCGGGCTATATTTTTCACCATCATTCCCAATCAAAAGGCTTTTAAACCTGCCCAAGACCATTAAATATCCATCCTCGTCAAAATAGCCCATGTCGCCGGTATGTAACCAACCATCACGGATGGTTTCATAAGTGGCATTTTCGTTTTTCCAATAGCCGAGCATGACATTTTCACCTTTTACGACTATTTCTCCCTTCTCTCCATTTGCAAGCTTATTGCCCTTATCGTCGAGTATCAAAACTTCAAGCATATCGACAGGCTTTCCCGATGTCCCCATTTTATGATTTGCCGGTGAATTGGAAGAAATAACCGGTGCCGCTTCAGTTAGGCCATAACCTTGGTACATAGGCATCCCCAGGGCATAAAAAAATCTCTGAAGCTCAATATCCAGCAATGCTCCACCACCGACAAAGAACTTAAGACGGCCGCCAAAACCATCCCGGATTTTTGAAAAAAGTATTTTATCGTAAAGCTGCAGCAGGGGTTTGTTCAGAAACGAAAGCCCTTTTCCTTTATTAAATCCTTCTTTATTATACGAATATGCCAGTTTCATTGCGTGTTTGAACATTTTAAGCGCCAAACCTCCTTTTTGGTTTATCCCGGCTTCGATATTTTTACGGAAATTGCTTGCAAGTGCCGGAACGCTCAGAAGGAAAACAGGACGGGTTTCCTTGATATTTATTGGTATGTTCCTAAGCGTGTCCATCCCCGATTTCCCGGGGTCGACCACGGAAATACTCGCCCCGTTCAGAATTATGGTATATAATCCCACCGTATGTGCAAAAGAATGGTCCCAAGGCAGAATAAGCAGGGTGGTGTACCATTCAGGGATTTCAAAAAGCGATTCCGCCTGTTCTACATTGGCAGTAAAATTCCTGTGGCTGAGCATAATACCTTTAGGATCAGCAGTAGTCCCTGATGTATAACTAATTACTGCAAGGTCGTTTTGCCTTACGTTCTTTGCCATCTGCAAAACCCTGTTGCTATTAAGTTTCTTACCTTGCTGAAGAATTTCAGAATACCTTATCTCGCTTTGTTCATCAATATCAACCTCATCAAAAACTATTAATTTCAATAATGTAGGTATTTCATTTACCATCCCTTTTAATTTGGCTGCCTGTCGACCAGAGACTATTGCATACCTGCTTTGGGAATGCTTAATCCTGAACTTCAAGTCGCCTGCTTCGTTTAATTTAATCGATAAGGGCACTACAACGGCACCAATATACAATAAGGCCATTTCCGCTATCAGCCATTCTTTCCTTCCTTCGCTGAGCAGTATTACTTTGTCATCCTTTACAATCCCGATATCTAAAAGGCCATTGGCGAAATCAACTACCTCCGTTCTGACTTCCTTGAAAGTTGTTGGAGAATAATCCCCTGATTTTTTTTCATAAATCAAAGGATTGTCGAGGTACTTCCCAACACTTTCCTCAAAAAGATTCGGTATAGTTTTCTCAATCATAGGTGCAAGATAGCAAAAGCATTTAACAATAAACTAAGTATCCGGTTTTTTTTGGTTTACAGAGAGGTTTAGGGATGTCATGTGGTTTGTATAAGCCTTACTACAGAATTTTTTTCAGCATAGCCTGAAAGTAGCACAAAAAAAAGGCGGTCACAAAATGGCCGCCCTTTTTATGTGGTTTTAACGCTATTAATCTTCAACATGCATTACGGCGACCATAATCATATTTACGATCTCGTTGACGCTGGCGCCCATCCTCAAAACTTGAACTGATTTGTTCATCCCGTTTAGAACAGGGCCTATAATATCGCCATCAATTGTTTCGTATAACAGTTTATGTGCAATGTTTGCAGAAGCAAGGTTAGGGAAAATCAGCGTATTTGCCGCTTCGCCATTGAGCTTGCTGAAGGGGAAATTGTTTTTTTGCAATTCCGCATCCAATGCCACCGAGGCCTGCATCTCGCCATCGACAATAAGTTCAGGATAATCGCGATGCAAAATCTCGACTGCTTTTTTAAGCCTGTCGTTAAGCTTGCCGGGCACCGACCCGAAGTTGGAATACGACAGCAATGAGATTTTCGGCTTTATTTTAAGCAGTTCGACTTCTTTAGCTGTTTGAAGCGTGATCCCAACAAGTTCCTCGGAAGTAGGTTCTTTGTTAACAGTACAATCGCTTAGGAACAAAGGACCTTCTTTGCGATTTATGATATACATCCCGCTAACCGTTGCACAATCAGGTTTTTTACCGATTATCTGCAAGCTTGGTTTTATCGAATCCGGATAATTACGCGTCAGACCTTTTATAACGGCATCGGCATAACCTGTTTCAACCAACATAGGAGCAAAATAGTTCCTATGCAGCATTGCATCCTGGGCAGCGGTAAGGGTCATACCCTTTCTTTGTTGCTTTTGCCATAAAAGTTTTGCAAATTCAAAACGACGGGCTTTTTCATCATCACATTTATTATCGATAATCTCAACACCTTCGAGTTCGAGTTCGTTTTCCTTTATTTTACGTTTTATAACTTTGATATCGCCTATCAGTATAGGTTCTGCAAGTTTTTCGTTCCTTACAATTTCCGCAGCCTTTAAAATGCTGTAGTCCTGGCCGTCGGCAAGAACAATCTTCTTGGGCGATCGCTTACAGGCGGCCTTCATCTGGCGCATCAACGGATTGCTCAGCCCAAGTCGTTTTCTTAATTCTTCCTTATAAGTATCCCAATCCTCTATGGGTTTTTTTGCAATGCCGCTATCCATGGCTGCTTTGGCAACTGCCGGGGCAACAATTTCTATCAAGCGCGGATCGGTAGGTTTTGGGATGATATATTCGCGGCCAAACGAAAGGTTTTGAATTTTAAAGGCAATATTAACCTCTTCAGGCACAGGAAGTTTTGCCAGTTCTGCCAAAGCCTTTGAGGCGGCCAGCTTCATTTCCTCATTAATTTCTGTGGCTCTTACATCCAGGGCCCCACGGAAAATATAAGGGAAACCCAATACGTTATTTATCTGGTTGGGATAATCGGACCTGCCTGTGGCCATTATTATATCCTTACGGGTTTCCATAGCCAGATCGTAGGCAATTTCGGGAACCGGGTTTGCAAGTGCAAAAACTATTGGCTCATCAGCCATGGTCAATAACATTTCGGGTTTCATCACCCCTCCGACAGATAGGCCTAAAAACACATCGGCACCTTTAACAGCTTCGGCAAGATTACGTGCTTTGGTCTTTGAGATAAACTCTTTTTTCGTTTCGTTCAGATCGGTTCGATCTTCGTGAATCACACCACGGCTGTCGAGCATAATTATGTTTTCGGGATTAGCCCCGAGAGCGATATATAATTTTGTACAAGATATAGCCGCCGCCCCGGCGCCGTTTACTACTATCTTTAAATCCTCTATTTTCTTTTTGTTGAATTCCAGTGCGTTAAGCATGCCGGCCGAAGTAATAATTGCCGTTCCGTGCTGGTCGTCGTGCATTAAAGGAATATTCAGCTCTTCTTTAAGGCGTTTTTCTATCTCGAAGCATTCGGGGGCTTTGATGTCTTCCAGGTTGATGCCTCCAAAAGTTGGGGCAATTGCCTTTACGGTCTGTATGAACTTCTCGGGATCCTTCTCGTCGACCTCGATATCGAATACATCAACATCGGCGAAAATCTTAAAAAGCAATCCCTTGCCTTCCATAACAGGCTTACCGGCCTCGGTCCCTATGTCCCCAAGGCCCAAAACTGCTGTCCCGTTGGATATTACTGCCACAAGGTTACCTTTTGCGGTATATTTATAAACATCATCAGGATTTTTTTTAATTTCCAAACAAGGATCGGCAACACCGGGGGAATATGCCAGCGACAGGTCCCTTTGGGTTGAATATGGTTTGGTCGGAATTACTTCTATTTTGCCCGGACGTCCAAGGGCATGATAATTAAGGGCATCCTTTCTGAATAACTTATCCATTTTTTTAAATTTTAATACTGCAAAATTATAACAAATATCATGTTTAACCAGATAATAATCATATTATTTGTTAATTTATAAACAGTCTAAGTTTCAGATAAATAAATAAGATAAATAGTTAAAATTATTTTTACTGAAATGCAGAAAAAACACTTCGCTACACAAACGAAAACTCTGTTAAACACATAAAACTGCACGGATAATATTGACAACAGAAAAAACAGCCCACGGGGGCATATAATGCCATTCCCGGTATTTTATCCTGAAATAATAAGGGCCGCACATCAAGGCGTCCCCAAAATAATTGGTATTATTTGTATTAATCCTGCCCAGAACCAAAAGTCTTAACGCTTTTTTTACTTTTGCAAGGTCAATACAAATTAAATATTAAATTATCGGTATGACGATAAATCCTACAAAATACAAACTGATGTCGGTGGCCACCGGCAATATATTTGATGATACTGGCTGGCTGCTCGATTCCCCTTACGATGACAAGCCTGGATTGATAAGGGCAGTTTACGAGAACAAGCAAATTAATGTTAAGACCTCCGATCATGGGCTTTATCGTTATTCAGACTGGCTTCCTGTCCAGAAGGCATTGAAAGGTTCGTTCGCACCTATTACATACAAAAGCGAAGGGCTTGCCAACAAACTGGGCTTGAGTAATTTATATATCACTTTTAGTGGATATTGGCCGGAAAGAGGAATAGAGATGCCAACCTGCTCTTTTAAGGAAACAGAGGCATATTCGGTTTGCGGCAGAAAAGACGACCATGACGGAAAAGTCTTGGTCGTTGCCTCGGCGGGAAATACTGCAAGGGCTTTCGCAAGGGTTTGTTCCGACAACAATATTCCGCTTTTGCTCTGTGTCCCGGAGGATAACCTAAGCGCGCTTTGGTTCAGCAAACCAATAAACGACTATGTGAAGCTTATCGTTAGCAGAAGCGGCGGCGATTATTTCGATGCAATACACCTGAGCAACCTTGCTGTTGAGATGGATATGTACGTACCCGAAGGCGGGGCGAAAAACGTAGCCCGCCGCGACGGGATGGCCACGACAATGCTTTCTGCAACAACATTTATCGGCGAAATTCCCGAGTATTATTTTCAGGCGGTCGGCAGCGGGACAGGGGCAGTTGCTGCCTGGGAAGCAAACCTGCGCTTAATCGAGGACGGAAGGTTCGGGAAGCGCAAAATGAAACTTATGGTCTCGCAAAACCAACCTTTCCATCCTATTTATGATGCCTGGAAAGAAGGCTCCCGACAGATGCTGATATTCAATGACGACACAGCCCGCAAACAAGTTGAGGAAATGGATGCCAAGGTGCTTTCGAACCGCAAGCCTCCTTATCCTCCGGCAGGAGGATTATACGATGCTTTAACTGATTCCAAGGGCGACGTTCTTCTGGCAAACAACAAAGAGGCTGCCGATGCTGCCAAACTCTTCGAGAAAACCGAAGGAATCGACATCCACCCCGCTGCAGGTGTTGCCACGGCGAGTTTGATAAAAGCGGCAAACGAAGGCCTAGTGGAGAAAAATGCCATAATAATGGTGAATATCACGGGCGGGGGCGAAGAAAGGTTCAAGGCTGAGAATAAAGTTTTTTACCTTAAACCGGACCTGGTTTTCGACCTTGACCCTGACGCCGAGGAAGTCCACGGGAAATTATTACGACTTTTTGGTTAAATAGCTTTACTATAAGCCCGCCTGTTTTTCATTGATCAGACATCGTTTTTCCGGCATTTTTGCCTTGACACCTGAACCTACGAACTCACGAGGTCTGCCATAAATAGGGCCTGCTGAAAAATACCTAACAACGTGAAACATATATTGTTAGACGATTTTTGTTAATTGCGGATGCGAACTTTTTTTAAGGATTTATTAAAAAGGCCGGCATTTTCTCTAAACATCTTGTTTGCTAGCCCGTAGCACATCATCTACTTCATTGCGGCGGCTCGCAGTATTATTATACATCTTCACCTTGCGGCTTCGTATATGATATATGATGTGCTACGGACTTTTTCGGCAGACCCTAAATATATCAGATGTAGCAAAATGCGTATATTTGTAGAAATTAAGTTCAGATGAAGGGCAGGGTCCTTTCCGCAATTAAAAAACCGATCAACAAGATCCGCTTAGCCTTTGTGTTCTTGATAATATTGTCATTGCCGGCTTGCCAGCTTACCAATAAAATTGAAGAAGTATATGGCAATATCGAGCTGGACAGCTGCGATTATGCTACTCCCCTTGATTCTACCTACACTTGCACTAATGGATGGAAAACGAAAAAACTCGATCCAATTTATGTCGATTATCGTAATGCCGAGCTCGTGGACAAAATAGTTGGTTCGAGGCATGAGAAGATAGTCGTTCTATTTGGGGCTGCGCACGTAAAAGGGGTAAGTAAGTTGTTAAAAGAAAGATGATTACAGAATAAATGGCAGAAACGACATAAAAGTAGATCAAGGATGAAGAAAACTATCTTAACATTATGGGCAGCATCGTTGATTGGGCAGGATAATTCAGTTTAGCACATTGCGCTCAGAAAACATCTTTTGCTTTCTCATTTCGATATTTATAAAGCAATTCCGTTGAGAATGTATCACCTGAGATTTTATCAAACGAAGAAACAACATCCTCCAAATCCTTATCGCTGAGGCGGCAGCAGTTTTGATACGACTTTAGCATGTCCG
>JAADIS010000007.1 GCA_013151215.1 Chlorobiota bacterium
GTAGAATCCAAACTTGCAGATTCTGTTATCAGTCGTTGGACAGCAAATACAGCAATGGCTGTTTTTATCCACCTTCTATACAAAAAGAATCAAAGTGAATTAGCAAGTATATTGAAAATCACTCAGCCGGCTACGCATAAACGATTGGTTACTTACGGGAATATTGGAAGCATAAATGCCTTTACCGAAAGATATCTTGAACTCATTACTAAAGCTCGATAAATATGGACGCATTAAACGTAGACTTATTATTAAAAATTCTTGTTGCACATTTTTTATCCGACTTTATTCTTCAACCAACTAAATGGGCAACAGATAAAGATAAACATGGTTTCAAGTCATGGCATTTATACATTCATGTAATAATAACAGCAGCAACTCTTTTTATATTCTTATGGGATTTAAAATTATGGAGTTTAGTTTTGATTATTTTTTTACTTCACTTCCTAATTGATCTTATAAAAAGCTCTCTAAAACGAACAAATATATGGATATTTATTACAGATCAATTATTACACCTTCTAGTTATTATTACAGTCTGGTTAGTTTATACAGGCCAAAGTGATAAGTTTTTTGAATTATTAGGTTCATTTATTAATAATCCTAAATTCTGGTGGTTGTTATTGGCTTACACATTATTAACAATACCGACATCAGTATTGATTGGAAAAATGACGAATAAATGGAGCAATGAACTATCTGGTTCAAATGAAACTAAAGGTTTAGAAAATGCAGGAAAGTGGATAGGAATAATAGAACGAGTCCTCATTTTTACATTTATTATTGTAAATCAATTAAGTCTTATTGGTTTTTTACTTGCTGCAAAATCAGTCTTTCGTTTTGGAGACTTAAAAGATTCTACAGATCAAAAAAAGACTGAATATATTATCATAGGGACATTTATAAGCTTTCTTTTGGCAATTTTAATGGGACTTATAATACTACAAATCATAAAATAAGTCCTACTTAAGGAAAGCTCAATAAAGCACTAAAACCTAACAAAAAATATAATGCATGCAGCAGTTAGTAGTACTTAGAAAAGATTTAGTAAACCTACCTGCCCTCCTACTGCGGGTAAACCGGCAGGCAGGTTTGAAAATAATGAAACCAAAGAAAATTAGTGATGATAATGAGGCTCGCACCATATTCAAACCGTTACCTGCAAGCAGCAAAAAACGAAACGCATTAAAGAAAATTAGATTTATGAAAAAAATATTTGTATTAATAGCATCTTTGATATTCCTAAATCAAATGACAATAATCGCACAAGAAATCGTAGTCTCATCAATATTTTCTCATGGTAGTTATGATAAATTTCAAAATAGTTTTGGATACGAAATAGGGTATAATCAATATATCAATTCAAATAATAGACTAGGATTTACCTTTTCTCATAGTTTTAATAATACTGATTATAACTATATTTTTATTTCAGATGCAGATGGAATCGATTATTATAGAGAGGTTAAGCCTGAAAATCAAAGAATAACAATTTCAATTAATTATGGTTTCGATATTTTGAACAAAAACAAATCTAACTTATATCTAGGACCAGAACTTGGGCTAAGTTATTATAAAATAAATGAAATTGGTACTGAAAGGCCTACAAATGAAAATGATGATTATGAGTACAAAAGTAATTATTGGGACACTAACAAAATTGGCATTGGACTCTTGCTTGAATATGACAGAAAAATAATCCCTGACAATATTTCTGTATTTTTTTCAACAAAACCGGAGATAATATTCTATTCAAGATTTGGTCTAATGGGTTCAAGTGCCCCCACCATGATTGGATTCATTAATTTTAACTTAGGTTTAAAGTTTGGCTTGAAAAATCACAGGGGAATTGAATAAAAGAATAACACCAGCAACTAACAATACCTAAACTGCATTCCGCCTGTCTGCCGAACAGGCAGATAATTTTTGTAATATTGATAGATAGTGTTTAGTGCAAAATAAATCCTATCTTGCTGAAAATTGCGGTTTATTATATTCCGGGCATTGAAACCCCAAAGGCTATAAAAGTTTTAGGGGATTTTATTTTATTTTATAAAACAATAGTGATTTCTTATTAATTTTATCCCCTCAACCAAAAGCCGGTAATCGTGGATGTTAAAAAAAGTATTAAAGAAGAATTACAAAACTATTTCAAATCAAGGATAAGTTATTCAACAACAGAAAAATCAAGGAACTTTGATTTTTCCAAAATCCGCAAAATTGCCTTTTTGTTTTTGATTCATGGGAAGGAAGAACTGAATAGGGCACGTGAGGTGCTCAAAGCAGCGAAAAAAGATGGCTTCGAAGCAATAATGCTTGCTTATTCAGATACGGGAAAAACTCCTGATATTATTACGGACAGGAATGTTTTTGTTTTTACCCGCGACGACTTCAATTATAAATGGAAGCCAATGGGCGACTTAAAGGAATTCTTGGAAAAAATGCATTTTGACCTGCTTATTAACTTTTGTATGGACGGCCGTCCTGAGATTGTTAATCTCTTTACCTTGATAAATACCGACTTTAGAATAGCGAATCAAAATCCCAATCATTTTGATTACAACGATTTAACAATTAAAATCGATGACAAGCACTATGATTGGCTGCTGTTTTATAATTTAGCCGTACGGAATTTGGAAATGCTGAACATAAAAAAATAAAAATATGATAAAAGGAACCGGAGTGGCTATAGTAACTCCTTTCAACAAAAACAATAAGGTTGATATTGCCTCTTTAGAAAAACTGATCAATTATATTATTGATGGGGGAGTGGATTTTATCGTTTCCCTGGGAACCACTAGCGAGGCCGTTACTTTGAGTAGCGACGAACAACAATTGGTGATGGATGTGGTTGTTGCTGCCGTTGCTAAGCGCGTGCCGATAATTATGGGGCTCGGTGGCAATAATACGCAAGCCGTAATCGATAAAATAAAAACCAATGACTTTTCCGGGATCGATGCTGTTCTTTCAGTGGCCCCCTATTATAACAAACCTAACCAAAGGGGGATTTATGCCCATTTTGCCGAAATCGCAAAGCTATGCCCTAAACCGATTATCTTATATAATGTTCCGGGACGGACAAGCTCGAACATCAGCGCTGAAACATGTTTGAAATTAGCCAATGATTTTGATAATATCATCGCTGTAAAGGAGGCTTCGGGCAATATGTCGCAAGTAATGGAAATCTTAAAAAACCGCCCCCGGGATTTTAGCGTTCTCTCAGGTGATGATGCCTTGACGTTCCCGATGATGGCTTTAGGTGGTGACGGGGTTATTTCAGTAGTGGCAAATGCATATCCCAAAGAATTTTCGAATATGATAAAATTATGTCTTGAAAATAATTTCGTCGATTCGAGAAAAATACATTTTTCTTTGCTCGCTTTTATCGACTTGCTTTTTGCCGATGGCAATCCCGCAGGTATCAAAGCAGCACTCGAAATTATGGGGATTATGAAAAACAATCTCCGGCTACCGATGGTAAGTGTTGAAGATGAGCATTATAAGGAAATCGAAGGCTTTGTGTCGAATTATAAACAACTATAATATCCGCTTTTTTGTCATTGATGATATATCATATAATTAAATAATTATGAATAGAACCATAGTCGTCCTTCTTTTAATTGCCTACGGATCTTTGGGCTTCGGCCAATCAGATAAATCCTATAAAATCCCGGAGGAATTATTGTCGAGAAAAGAAATTTATGTAGAATTTGCAATCGACAAAACCAAAGAGGCTAAACCGGCCTTGGATGCCTTGAACAGGATAATCTCAATATCTGATTTCAATCCCGTAACGAATATGGTTAAAGCTTATGTGTCGATTAATAATTATAAAGAATTTATTGATAGCCAACATGTGTTTAAAATCCTCACTCCTCCGTCAATGCTATTGGGAAGGTCTGATTTGGATAAAAATGAAAGGAAAAACACCAACGATTGGGATTATTACCCGAATTATCAGCAATATCTCGATATGATGCAGCAATTCGAAACAGACTATCCCGACCTTTGCGAACTTGTAAATATTGGGCAGACAAATGAGGGCAGGGATATTTTGTTTATCCATATTAGTGATAAGCTTGGTCGTGATCTTGCTGAACCGGAATTTATGTTCACCTCCTCGATGCATGGAGACGAGATTGCAGGTTATGTATTGATGCTCAGGTTTATAGATTATCTGCTGAGCAATTATGGTACTCTTGGCGAGATTACTAATTTAGTCGATAATGTTGATATTTGGATAAATCCCTTGGCAAATCCCGATGGTACTTTTGCCGGAGGCGATAATTCCGTTTTCGGTGCTACCAGGTTTAATTCCAATGGCGTTGACTTAAACCGGAATTATTCCGATCCAGAAGACGGCCCTCATCCCGACGGCAACCCATATCAGGTGGAAACGGAACTGTTTATGGATTTTGCCTCCGATCATGATTTTGTTATGTCGGCTAATTTTCATGGCGGTTCCGAAGTGGTTAATTATCCCTGGGATACATGGGCCAAACTTGCTGCCGACAACAACTGGTGGGAGATGGTAAGCAGGGAATATGCCGATACTGTTCACCTTTATAATGCAAATTATATGACCGATCTCGACAATGGGGTGACCAACGGCTATCAATGGTACACCATAAGCGGCGGACGACAGGATTATATGAATTACTTTCAGCATTGCAGGGAAGTAACCATTGAACTATCCACCACAAAGCTCCCTCCCGGAAACCAGCTTCCATCATTTTGGATTTATAATTATCGTTCGCTGATAAACTATATGGAAGAAGTATTGAACGGGCTTAAAGGAGTTGTTACCAATGCCTCAAACGGTAATACCGTCAAAGCAAAGGTATTCGCCGATTCTCACGACATTGATGAATCCTTCGTTTATTCAAGGGCTTCCGACGGAAATTATAATAGACTGCTCAAAGAGGGAACTTATAGTATAACATTCTCTGCTTTAGGGTATTACGATAAGACATTTCCGGCGGTGCAAATTAGTGACTTCCAGTCGACTATTCTTGATGTCCAACTTGATCCGCTTGTAAGCGTCGGGGAAACCAACAATATTACTGCCAAGATTTATCCTAATCCCACAACTGATGTTGTGAATGTTTCCTTTCCTATTAAGGATGTCTATCATTTGTCGTTGATCGACAACCGAGGAAAAACATTGCTCTCGAAAACCGTTGATGAGCAAAATTATAAGATGAATCTTGCTGGATTTTCGGCAGGAAAATATATTATCTCGATAAAAAACAGCAAAGGAGAATCATTTGTCGTACATTTGGTTGTTAATTAGCAACGACAAATAATAATGACAAATGAAGATATTAAGTATTGAGGATATCCGTTCTGCCGACGAATACACTATTGTCAACGAACCCATACGATCCATCGACCTGATGGAGAGGGCATCGTCGGAAATCTTCAAATGGTTGAGAAAACGAATCAAGAAAGACTCATTAGTCTCTGTTTTTGCCGGCCCCGGGAACAATGGGGGCGACGGACTGGCCTTGGCAAGGATGTTATATACTGCTTCCTTTAAGGTGGAAGTTAATTTGGTTTTGTTCACTAAAAAATTTTCCGCCGACTTTAGCCAAAACCTCGAAAGACTGAAAAGCCTGGGCAATATCGTCATTAATGAAATAAAATCACCGGAGGATATAAAGCCACTCGATTCGAGTACTATAATCGTTGATGCAATATTCGGCTCAGGACTCAGCCGTCCGGCCAAGGGTTTGGCTGCCGATGTGATTCAGTTCATCAACGATCAGCCGGGCTTAAGGGTTTCCATTGATGTGCCGAGCGGCTTGTTTGCCGATAAGTCATCCAAAGTGAGCAGCGATGCCATTGTCCGTGCCGATCATACCCTAAGTTTCCAGATGCCTAAACTGGCTTTCATGATGCCGGAAAACGATGAATATGTGGGTAATTGGCAGATACTCGATATAGGATTGCATCCTGCTTTCATTAACTCGGCCGACACGAAGAATTATTATATCCAGAAAAGGGATATCAAAGCCTCTTTGCTGCCCCGCAAAAAGTTTGCGCATAAAGGCAGTTTTGGCCATGCCCTTTTAATTGCCGGAAGCTATGGGAAGATCGGGGCAGCTGTTTTGGCCACCAAAGCAGCACTTCGTTCAGGACTTGGATTATTGCATGTCCATATTCCTAAAGTTGCTTATCAAATATTACAGACTTCCTGCCCCGAGGCGATGTTGAGCATCGATAGATATGACAATTATTTTTCGGAACTCCCCGATTTAAGTTCTTATAATTCAATAGGCGTGGGTCCGGGCCTGGGAACTCAGCACCAATCGCAAATGGCTCTTAAGTTGCTGATACAGAATGCCTCCATACCTATAGTCTTCGATGCTGACGCCTTAAATATTCTTTCTGAAAACAAAACATGGCTTGCCTTCCTGCCAAAAAATTCGGTTTTAACACCACATCCTAAAGAATTTGAACGGCTTGCCGGTAAATGGACAGATGATTTCGGGAGATTGGATTTACAAAGGCAATTTGCGATAAAGCACGGAGTAACTGTTGTGTTGAAGGGAGCCCATACCTCAGTAGGCTTAGCATCGGGCGATGTTTATTTCAATTCCACAGGTAATGCCGGGATGGCTTGTGGGGGCAGCGGAGATGTGTTGACAGGTTTGATTACAGGTCTGATTGCAAGAGGGTACCCGCCTCAAAAAGCAACTGTTTTTGCTGTATATCTTCATGGTCTTGCCGGTGACATAGCAGCAAAAAAATACGGACAGGATGCGATGATTGCAGGTGATATTATTGATTGTATTCCTGCCGCATTTAAAAAAATTTCTTAGGATAAAATTAAAAAAACTATTTTGAACACAAGAACGATACTATATTTTAGTCTAATTTTTGTTTTGCAACTAACAGTAAATCAATTATATGCTAATGGCTTGCCTGACCTGTCCGAAAAAAACGGAAAACAGTTTGTCAATAATTGTTTAGCTTGTCATACAGGTATCGAGGATATACGCCAAGCTAACAGCAAAATGATGGATAAAATTTATGCATTGGCAGCAAAGGCCTCCTATCCTGATAATAGTTGCATAGTCTGTCATGGTGGAAATCCTGATGCCGACACCAAAGAAAGGGCTCATGAAGGATCGATAAATTATTTTATTGAAAATAAGGGGCCGGTGGAGTTTTATCCCGACCCGGCCAGTGTTTGGATAAACGACAAAACCTGCGGGATGTGCCATTGGGAACAGGTTAAGACCCAATTTACTTCCCTGATGTTTACAGAAGCGGGGAAAATTCAAGGAACCACCTGGGGCTTCGGAGGCAAGCAGGGCTATAATCACGATGTTGCAAATATAGCAGTAGAGGAAGTTGCCGTTCATGAGCGCTTGGGCTCTGAGGTCTATAAAAACTATATGGAGGAAATCAAAAAGACCGAACCGCAGGTCTTCCCCGGAAAAATGAAAGAATTACCCCCGGCTCCAAGCCCTGAGGAAATTGAGAAAGATCCTTCCCTGGCGGTTTATACATATCTCCGTGCCGAATGCCAGCGTTGCCATATAGGAGTAAAAGGAAGTAAGTCGGATGGCGATTATAGGGGGACAGGTTGTGGTTCGTGCCATATACCATACTCAAACAGAGGTATTTATGAGGGTGGGGATAAAATGCTTAGCAAGACGGAAAGAGGCCATATGCTAGTTCATTCCATACAGTCGGGGAGAGATGCAGTAGTTAGTATACACGATAAAAAATATACCGGAATTCCTACCAAGACATGCACTTCCTGCCATAACAGGGGCAGAAGGATCGGTGTTTCCTATGAAGGCCTGATGGAAACGTCTTATGAATCGCCTTTTATGAGCGATGGTTCCGGCCAGAAAAAGATACACAAAAAAAACTATATCCATTTGCAGGCCGACGTACATCTAAAGAAAGGTATGCTGTGCCAGGATTGCCATACTTCCGGCGATATGCACAGCTTGGGCGATTTGTCGGGCGCAATACAGGGAGCCGTGGAAATAGAATGTCAGGATTGTCATGGCACACCAACAAAATATCCATGGGAACTGCCTATTGGTTATGGAGATGAAATAATTGAAAACCAGTCTGATACAGAATTACCCAGGGGTGTTTCCGACAGCGTGGCAGAATATCTCGGTAAAGGCTGGGTGGCTCCGGCAGGTGATGGGTATTTGATTTCGTGTCGTGGAAATGCCATGCCGCATATCGTTAAAAAAGGGAACGAAATCATACTCTATTCTGCAAGCGGAACTGATATCGTCTTGCAACCTTTAAAGAAACTTGCCGAAGAGGGCAAACTGAGCCTCCAAGGAAAAGTTGCCATGCAGCAGATTCCCGGCCATATCGAAAGCATGGAGTGTTATGCCTGTCATGCAACATGGGCGCCACAATGTTATGGATGTCATATTAAAATTGATTATACAAATACAGAGCAGAGGAAAGATTGGGTGGAAATAGCAAAACATCCGAACAGTAAGGGGCAAACCGCCGATGCTTTGTCGCCAGAGGACTATGAAAACATTGCTGAAATAGTATTGAGCGGGAAAGTAACGGAACAAAGAAGTTTTTTGCGTTGGGAAGACCCGCCTTTGGTAATAAATGGTGAACATCGTGTTTCGCCTGCAATTCCGGGTTGTCAGACAACAGTTACGGTTATCGATAAGAATGGGAACACAAGGCTTTTAAATCATATTTTTAAAATTCCGAATGTTGAAGGCGCAGGTGAACAAGGGCAGTTGGCAATAGATATTTCACCGCTTCAACCTCATACAATTCAAAAAAAGGCAAGAAGTTGCGAGAGTTGTCATAATAATCCCAAGTCGATGGGATATGGAATCGAAGGCGGTGTTCTTTATTCCGATCCTTCGAAGAATATAATAATGGACCTGACGGATATTAAGGGTCAGCCCTTGGCCCAAAAGATCGATACCCAGTTTAATGCAATAAAAAACTTAAGTATGGACTGGAGTAGGTTTCTGGATGAAAAGGGCAACCAGCTGCAGACCGTAGGTCATCATTTTTCCGGTTCGAGGCCTTTAAATAAAGAAGAGCTTAGTAAATTGGATAGGAGAGGGGTTTGCGTTTCCTGCCATAAGACGATTCCTGATAAGGACTTGGCTTCCAATCTGTTGAGTCATGTTGCAAAATATGCTAATGTGGAAATCGACAATGAAGGGCATTCCTCCATACTTAATAAATCGATACGCTTATCGGCCTGGGTCCAGGTATTGGCGGCTGTTTTATTGTTATTGGCAGCATTCTTTTTCATCAAGAGGTTTTTTCGGAAAAAATAGTGCTATGCCACATTGGGTACTGTTGATTGATGCTGCCGGTTGGGGTATTGAAATATGGTTTGATTTAATAATGGTGTAGTTTGTAGTAATACAAGGAGATATAGTTGTATTATTTACTGCTGTTAAATAGTTTGGGCTGATATCCCTTGGATAAATTCTAATTGGGATAAAGTTTTGTTAACTCATAAGTTTGAAATTTTAAAAATCCCGGATTAAATATTACCTTTGCTTGCAAAGGAAAACTGTTTTATTGTTTTTATTTGGCGTTGAACATTTCATAATAATATTGCTATGATTGATAATCCCGGAGGTTTTATGGATTTTTCCCGGAAAGGCCAATTGATGCCACAAGAAGAGAAATTGGCAACAGAAACCAAAAGCAGCCAATTAAGAATTGGTATTCCGGCCGAGATTTCTAAAAATGAGAATCGTGTCCCTTTGGTTCCCGAATCGGTCAACCTCTTGGTTGAAAATGGCCATGAAGTAAATATAGAAAGAGGTGCCGGCAAGAAAGCGGGATTCTCCGACAAGGAGTACTCAGAGGCCGGGGCTAATGTTTATGATACGGCATCAGAGGTGTATAAGTCGGATATTATAACCAAAATCTCACCCCCGACTATTGACGAAATAGACTTGATTGGAAAGGGAAAGACAATATTTTCTTCCGTTTTTCTTCCCGACAGGGAAAAGGCTTATTTTGGGAAGTTGATTCATAATAAGGTTAAAGCAATTGGTTATGAGTATATTAAGGACAGGTCAGGTTCTTTTCCCGTTATTAAGTCGATGAGCGAGATAGTGGGTAATACGGCAGTCTTAATTGCAGCCGAGCACCTAAGCGACCTTGATTATGGAAAGGGCAAGATGCTGGGAGGCTTTCCGGGCCTCAACCCGAGCGAAGTTGTGATAATAGGTGCCGGCACAGTGGCCGAATATGCAGCCAGGACGGCAATAGGCATGGGCGCACTGGTTAAGATATTCGATGATGCCAATTATAAATTGCGCGATATTCAGCAAAAACTTGCCTCAAGGGTATTTACATCGGTTTTGCAGCCTAAAGTGATATTGAAGGCCTTAAAAACCGCCGATGTGGTTATCGCGGCGAAACATTCGCATGCCGACAGGTCCCCATGCCTGATCAGCGAGGAAATGATAATGCAAATGAACCCGGGCACAGTAATAGTTGATGTTAGTATCGATCAGGGGGGATGTTTTGAAACATCAAGGCTAACCAGTCATGAAAGCCCTGTTTTCCAGGTACATGACATCACCCATTATTGCGTTCCCAACATTGCTTCCAGAGTGCCGCATACGGCTTCCTATGCCTTGAGCAATTATCTCAGCCCCGTATTGATACAGATTGGCGAAAGCGGCGGTGTCGAAAATATGCTCAGGCACGAACATGCATTTTGCAATGGTGTTTATATTTATAATGGGATATTGTGCAATCCCGCTATCGGTAAAAAATTTAATATGCCATCAAGGGATTTGCCCTTGTTGTTGTCGGCATTTTAGTGTTTTTGCTATAGGCTGCCTTTTTGCCCGGTAGATCGAATAAATCCTCCGTAGGGAAATTTGTCGTGAGAAACGGAATATTGTTTTTTAATTCAGGCTGAGTATATTTGCATTATGAAAAAGCCACAACTTATTTGGGATATTAAACCAGTAAGTTATATTTTGGGTAAGGATGCCGTTAATCTTTCTTCCAAAAAACTTGCCGAATATAATAAAACCATCGTTCTTGTTGATGAGAACACAGAGAAACAATGCCTTCCGGTATTTACCGAACTGCTTGATAATGTTGCTATTGATGGTGTTATTTGTATTAATGCCGATAAGAACAACAAGAACATCGACCAGGCGATATTTGTTTGGGGCGAACTATCGAAATACGGGGCCGGGCGCGATTCGCTATTGATAAACCTGGGCGGCGGCGTTGTTACCGACCTGGGTGGATTTGCAGCGGCAACATTCAAGCGAGGCATAAATTTCATAAATTACCCAACATCCCTGCTCGGCATGGTAGATGCTGCAATAGGCGGTAAAACAGGTATTGATTTTGGCGGTATAAAAAACCAGGTCGGTTTGTTCACCAATCCTAAATCGGTTATTATCGACCCGGTTTTCCTGAAGACCCTTGATCAACGGCAATTGAGGTCGGGCTATGCTGAACTGTTAAAATGCGGTTTGATAATGGATAATGATTTGTGGGAAAACCTGAAAGACAGTGTTTATGACCAGATTGAGGACTGGAATAGCTTTATCGTACAGGCTGCAAGGAATAAAGTTGACATTGTCCGTCATGATACTTTCGAGAAAGGCTTGCGGAAGATCCTGAATTTCGGGCATACCATCGGCCATGCTATAGAAAGTTTTTACATCAACAGGAACATCGGTATTACGCATGGGGAGGCAATTGCCGCCGGGATGATTTGTGAGACTTATATTTCCTCCAAGGTGTATGAGTTCGATTGTGTGTGTTTTAACGAAGTAATACAGGTCGTAGATAATAATTTTGAGAGGTTCGGACTTGGAACCGGGGATATTGACGAACTGTTGACCTATATAAAACAAGACAAAAAGAACAAGAACGGCAAATATCGCTTTAGTTTGTTGAGGCGTCTCGGAAAATCGGTCCACGACATAGAAATAGAAGACGATCTAATCCGCTCCAGCCTCGATTTTTATATTACCAAAAAAGATTGCCATGGCGAGCAGCATAACTCTTAAATCAACCGGAAAACAAATAAAGGGATCCGTAAAAATCGACGGATCCAAAAGTATAAGCAACAGGGTTCTGATAATGAATGCTTTGACGTCCAAAGATCTGCTTGTTGAAGGCCTGTCGGTTTCCGATGATACCAAAAGGCTGAGATTTTATTTGAATTTTGCCGAAACCTGCCGCAGGTCGATGATACCAATGGTTGTTAATGCCGAAAACGCAGGAACTGTTATGCGTTTCTTAACTGCTTATTTGTCAGTAGGTGAGGGCAGCTGGTTGCTTAGCGGTTGTGAAAGGATGAGTCAAAGGCCAATTACCGAGTTGGTTGAAGCACTCAGAAGCTTAGGGGCAAAAATATCCTATGCGGGCCAACAAGGTTTTCCTCCCCTAAAAGTTGAATCAAAAAAAATAAAAGGAGGGGAGATAAATATAGACCCATCCCGCTCCAGCCAGTTTGTTAGCGCCCTCATGATGATTGCCCCAAGCTTTAAGTACGGGCTTACCATCAAGCTTGACAAAAAACCTGTTTCCAAACCCTATATCAGCATGACTGCCGAGTTGATGAAGCAGTTCGGTATTGATGTAAGGCTTGGGAAACATCAGATAACAATACCTTCGGCAAAATATAAATTTGATAAATTCAGCGTTGAATCCGACTGGAGCTCAGCCTCCTTTTGGTATGAGGTGACCGCCCTTAACCCGGGCTCCGGCATCCGCATCCCCAAGCTCTATGAACATTCGATCCAAGGTGATTCGGCATTGAGCGATATATTTAGGAACTTAGGTGTTGAAACAGTGTTCGATGATATTGGTGTTCGTTTGTTGAATACGGGAAATGCAGTAGAGGATTTTGAGTTCAACGCCGTTGATTGCCCTGACTTGGTCCCCGTTATCATGGCTACTTGTGCTGCGAAAGCAATAAAGCTAAAGCTTTCGGGAATAAGTCATTTGAAATATAAGGAATCCGACAGGCTTTTGGCCATGGACGAGGAATTGTCGAAAATTGGGTGCAGCATTAAACGCGAGGGGAGCTCTTTCGTGCTAAGCCCTAAAATAGACGTAAGAAGTGTGAGTTTTAATTCACATAAGGATCATAGGATAGCAATGTGCTTGGCGCCTTTAGTGTCTCTGTTTGATCAAATCGACATCGGTAACCCCGAAGTTGTCGAAAAGTCATACCCTGGTTATTGGTCTGATATGCAGGAAATGAAGGTGTTCACAATATCCTGAATTTTTATTATGAACTTAAAACTGATTGATTAATTTTGCCTGATATTCATAATGCTAAAATGAAGATTGACGAAGTAGATATATTCATTCCCTGTTTCATCGACCAGGTTTATCCCGAAACGGCTTTTAATATGGTCAAGCTTCTGGAAAAAGCAGGTTTGAAAGTGAATTATAACCCGAACCAAACCTGCTGTGGCCAAATGGCATTTAACGGAGGTTTTTGGGATGAGGCCAAGAAACTTGGCGAGAAATTCATTGGCGATTTCAATAACGACAGATATATTGTGGGCCCCAGTGCCAGCTGTATCGGCTATATCAGGAATAATTACGATAAGCTGTTCCATAATACAGCATATCATATTGAGTATAAGCAGCTTCAGCAAAACATTTTTGAAATCACGGACTTTCTCGTAAAGGTGATAAAGTTTACTGATTTCGGCTCCGTTTTCGAGCATAAGATCACATATCACGATTCATGTGCCGCATTGCGCGAATATAAGCTTAAGGACCAGCCACGCGAATTGCTTAAAAAGGTAAAAGGACTTGAACTTGTAGAAATGGCCGATACTGATGTTTGTTGTGGCTTTGGCGGTACTTTTTCGGTGAAATACGAGCCCATATCCACTGCCATGGCTGAACAAAAAGTCCATAATGCCCTCGAAACCGGTGCCGAATATATAGTCTCCACCGATTCGTCATGCCTCATGCATCAGTATGGATATATCAAGAAGCATAAATTGCCCTTGAAAGTAGCCCATATCGTCGATGTGCTTGCTTCGGGAATCTAATGTACCGGACTTGGTTTATAACTTGACCTTAGCCTGAACCTTGACTTCCGTCTTATGCTTGCCCTGAATTATATCAGCCCCCGAACCAATATGTTTCTTGTCCCTGAAAGCAGACCGGGCAATCCTGAGCCAAAGGTCGAAACGATTTGATAAACTGTATTTTATATTGAGATAAAACCTTTGCCCCTTATCGTAATAGGCAGGTACGCTGAATGCATATAGAACATCGTTCTCATAAGCATAGATCCTGGAGTCCCAACCGTCAGTGGAAAAAATAGCATATCGCAAATTGAGGGAAAAGGCCAGGTTGTCCGGATGGAAATTAATATCCTGATAAAACAAATAGCCATATTCCTTATTGTTGGTTTTTTCATATACAAGTATCTCGATCCGGTTTTTAAAGCTTAAGGAATTGAATAAAACATAGTTGGAATGTATGCGAAACGACCGTTTGCTATAATCGGCAGTCTGTGGCGTGAAATCAAAGTCGCCATTATAGTTTTTGCTTTTATGCTCTGTTTTTAACCTGAGATAGATGTTAAGGTCGCGAATAGGGGAATAGTTTATTTGAAGCAGGTATTCAGTGCCTTTCGACGGGAAGGAAACGCCGTATTTTATCCAGGGAAAACTGACGAAATCGGCGTATCCGTCAATGGAGACTTTGGGAATGGGAAGGATTTTAATCCCGAGGTAAATACCCTTTTCGTTACGGGAAGAACTGCCCTCGCGAAAAGGATTGTTGAAAAGGTTATAATTATCTTTAGAGTAATTTCTGTATAAAGAGCTTAACACAACCCTGTTGCCTATAAAGAGATTTGTGCCAATCAAGGCGGATATGCCTTGTTTGCCGCTGCCCGAGGCTTCGCCGAAAAACCTCATGCTCTTGTGGTTGAAAGTAAAGTGGAGGCCGGCATTTGTGAGCTGATTGCCTTGAAAATAGAATTTCTTGTAAACTTCGCCGCTTTGGCTGAAGCTTAAGCCGAAAACATTGTGGATGCCGGTAATACCTATGCTGAGCTTGTTTGATTTAAACGAGATATCACCCCCGAACGACTGTACTTTCATCACTTTTCTGTCGAGCAATTCGTTTATAGTGCGATGGTTCCCTGTTTCAACCAGGCCGCTTATCAGCTCGCTGCCTTCAGGCTTTGTTACCATGATGTTGGCATCGATATTGTTGGTCGAATAAAAACCGCTTATTTCCAATTTGTTGAAGCCCAGGCTAACGGCCCCTCCACGCATAAACCTGTTTTCGTTCACGGAAGTGTTGGGCACTATGCCCCTCCCGTATTTTTTTATCAAAGTGGCATCTGCCGATTTACCGAAAGAGAGCCCCGACCAAAGCGTTAACCCTTGCCCGAACTCAAGATGATAGTCCCCGACTATTATTTTTTTTAGGAATTTAATGTCCGACAAATAAATATATGCCGAAAGAAAATCGCTTATAGGGCTTATCTTATCGCCTATCAACATCTTAGTGCTGTCGCTGAGCGATGATCTTGTAATTGTTTCGCCTGCATCTTTTTCCAGGGTGAAGCCTGATTTTACTTTTTTGTTGAAATCAAAGGAATAACGGGCGTAATATTTCTGCGGGCTCCCCAAATATCTTTTGCCAGGGTAATATTCCGCTGAGTCCTTTGGTAGCTTATAGGCCAAGGATTGTTCCAGTATTTGTGAATAACGGACGATAAACCGGTGGCGGCCATATTTAAATATGTCCTTAAAGTGATAATTGTTTCGTTTTTCTTTGGCGGAAAATGAAATAAACGGGCTGATTTTTTCAATAATGCCCCGGTCGAAACCTTCAACAGCCGATAGTTCGGCTTGGCTTCTGATGCTGCCGTAATCGCTTATATATTGATGTATGTTGTTAAGTTGCAATTCGTTGATTAGAAACAGGTCAACAAGTTTATGAGCGTTGTCGCCGTTTACCGAGATGGGGTTTTCCTTATAGTAAAGGTAATCTTCAAGCAAGTCGGAATAATCGATGCTCAAATCCGTTGACGAAGAAATGTTTTCCAATTGGTCGGTAATAAACTCAGAGCCGATTAGTATTGTGCTGTCGTTTTCCTGAGCCACCAAGAGCATCGGAAACACCAAACCGGTCAAGATCAATATAGAGCGCAGCATAGTCATCGGATTATAGGTTAGCAATAAAGCCCAATTGGGGGGAAAATCCCAATGACTCGTGCATGGTGGCTGCCAGGTCAAGCTTGAGGTGTTTGAAATTCATGCCGAACCCAAAAGTAAAAATCTCGTATCTGCTTGCGATCCCCGCGCGTAAAAAAAACCTTGATTTTATGGAATATTCAAGGCCGAGCCTAAAAAGTACGGGATTTATGAAGCTGCTTTTTTCCGCCTCGAAGCTTATCAGGAGAGGGGCATCAAAACTATATGCGAGCCCGAAACGGATTATTGAGGCTAATCCTTCCTGCTTATTATCGGCTATCTTAACTTGAATGGGATTGAAAACATAAGCGCCGAGGGTTAGTTTCTCAGTTAAATCGGATTGAGCCCCAAGTTCAAAGGTCAGTTTGTTGTTCGAGCCGTAACCATCGCCTATATGGGTTGAAAAATAATCCAGCTGAAGGCCGATCCTCAGGATTTCCCCAAAGCTTCTTGCATAAGCCAGACCTGCTTTAAGCTCGTTATAGGCAGAATATCCATAATAATTCACGCTTAAACCAAGTGTCCCGAATTTCGTGGGCGCGATGATGCCTATATTCTTATGCGATGTCTCGCTCGTCAAGAAACGGTTCTCATAGCTGATCCCAAAACTGTATTTATCAGCCAGGGCCATTGCAGCCTGGTTGTTTTGAATCCCCCAGAAGCCTCTTAGGGCTACGGAACATCTGCCCATGGCCGCTGACTTGCTGCCTACCGGGTATAGCTCACCGGCAGCAAACGATTTTGAAAAAGGATGAAGGAGCAGTAGGACAAAGAGTAAAGGTTTTACTTTGTTAATCAATTCATAAAAGTTGGGTTTCATGATAGTGGCAGAGTTTAATTAATTATTTTTAGACTATAAAAGTACAAATTTCTTTTACCAAGCACAAATTTTTGATTGGTTTATGAAAAAAGTTATAAACAATTTAAAATCAGCAATATGGGTGCTTTGCCGTTGAAGTTTCTGAGTGAGCTGATAAAGAAACGAAGACTTTATAATGGTTCATGGGATATCCGACCGGCTTGTCTCTTCAGATGATTTGCTCGATTATTCAGCTAAGGTGTCAGGGCATTAAAAAAGTATAATGATTTCCTGGACAGGTCGCTGGATTAATCCCTGGGGCGATGGCTCAGTTGGTAAGCCGGGCTGCCAACAACTATTAAATCTTTTATTTTGCCGAAGCTCAAAAGTATTCTCGTTGCCCCCCTGGAATAGGGCGCTATTTCGTAGCTGTTGTAAACAAAGCCGATTCCCTCGCCGTTGATGAACAAATTATTGTTCGGTTTTATGCTTTCCACAAAAAACCCTGCCTCCTTTAGGCTAAGCTCGTCCGGAATTTTGTAGTTGAACCTAAGCTGGTCGGTAATTATCTGTCCCAAAACTGAATCAGAGCCCGGTTTGAATATATCCGGATACGATAGCTTGACGCCGCTTTTCAAGTCTATTATATCATAGGATAAATTGCTCATTCCATGGGCGCCCCCTGCATAGGCATATTTTACATATTCGCTGCAAAGCAGATATCTGGAGTTGTAAACAATCGACATGTTCAGTTGTTTTTCCCAGTTGAAAGCAGATTGGCCCGAATAATTATTCCCGGTTTTAGCCTGTTTTTTGTAGTTTGTAAAATACTCGTCTTCAAAGTTTTCCAACATCGCTTCAGCTTCGTCGCGTTTAAAACCGCTGCCAAAGTATGTTTTCGTGATGATATTGCTTACCGAATCGACTATTGCCGGGTCAAAGTAATGGTCTTTCGGGAAAACCAAGCTTAGCTCAATCTGGGCCGTGGGCGAATCTTTGCTTTCCTTGTTCAATGTCTCTTCCGATTTCAAATAATACAGTTCGAAAGGCAAGCTGCCTTTTGGGTAGTATTCCCGCATATCGAAATCAAGGAATTTCTGGTCCCCCGAATCCCATTTCCCCTCATAGTGATCATCGTCTATCAGTCCTTCGAAGGTAAATTCCTCGCTACCGTATTCCCTTAGTTTCAGGCTGTCGTTTTCGTCAATAACCCCATCAAGCTCAACGGTTTTGCCATAATACATCTCATTGTTGTCATCCATGAAATAATAGATGTAGTTTCCGCTGACATTGTCGAAAAGGCGAATGAGGTTGGCGGTTACATTAATGTTCCCGGAAATATTCCCTTCAAAACGTTTATAAAAGGTTTTGTTGCCGGAAGCATCCTGACCACTAAGGTTTTGAGATATAATACCTGCTAAAACTATAATTAAATACCTGATATACATACGTGAATAATGATTGTGAACTACTTTTTGTGCAATTGCAAAAGTAATGATATTGGCTAAATACCAACATCATTTATTTGAAACTTCCCGTCTTGTTGTTCATGGATGTGGATGTTATTTGCGAGGCCAATCACAAGAACACTTTGTCGCAGCTGGCCTTTTGCTGTTTTTATCGGAATCCCGCTCTTGGGACAGATTTATGGTATTTATGCTGAACCTTGCGATTTTATTGATAAGTTTGGCAAATGGAATCTGATAGTTATAAAACTGTTTCGGTTGGCGGGAAAGGACTTTATAAAGATAAAGGGAGCAAGTTTATCGCAATAGCGAAACATATTGACAGCGAGGAGGATTTCAAGGTTTTTATGACTGAGCTTAAAAAAGAATATTACGATGCGCGCCATCATTGTTATGCATGGCGGCTCGGCCCCGAAGACGACCGCTTTAGGAGCAATGACGACGGTGAGCCTTCAGGCACCGCGGGCAAGCCTATGTTGAACCAGCTTCTGTCGAATGAATTATACTATACTGCCTTAATAGTCGTTAGGTATTTCGGCGGAACCAAGCTTGGTGTGCCGGGTTTGATAAGCGCATATAAAAATTCAGCGAAGGAAGCCATTGAAAATTCGGTCAAACGAAAAAAGTTTATTTATAAAACCCTGGAACTGGCTTTTGAATATCCCCGCTTAAACGATATTATGCGTATTGTTAAAGAGCATGAATTAAAGATATTAACACAAGATTTTCAATTGGATTGTTTAATGAGCTTGAATGTTAAAAAAAACGATATACAAAATATCATAAATAGGTTGTCGATTTTTCATGATATTAAAATAAAGGAGTTGTAAATCAGCAATATAGTTTTTTTATCCTCTATTTTGCATATAATACAAAAAAACTTAAAAGTCAATAAGAAAAACCATTTTTTTTTCACTATTTTTATATGATATTTGCTCTGGTCAAAACAGAATGGGCTATAATAATAGGAATAGTGTTGAGCCTTAAAAAGTTAACCGTTTTTGACGAACTAAATTATTTAATTATCGACATTAGATTTACCGGCGGATGAAGAAAAAGCATATTGAAGTTTGGGAAAAATGCTTAAAAGTTATCGGAGATAATATTCCAATGCAGGCTTATAAAACCTGGTTCGAACCGATAGCTCCAGTAAAATTGGAAAATGACGTACTTACGATACAAGTTCCCAGTCAGTTTTTTTACGAGTGGTTGGAAGAACATTATATCGGGTTGTTGAAAAAGACCATCAAGAAGGAGCTTGGTATGTCAGGCCGTTTGGAGTATAGTATAATTATCGACAGTTCTTTTAAGGGCTCGAAGCCGTACTCCGTTAATTATCCCGCATCAGACAGGCGGGCAACAAGAAATAAACCGATGAACATGCCCATCGACATAAACAAAGGGAAGTCGAGGGATATTCCAAATCCGTTTATTATTCCCGGCTTGAAGAAAATCAAAGTAGAATCGCAATTGGTTGAGGCTTATTCTTTTGATAATTTTATCGAGGGCGATTGCAACAGGCTGGCCCGTTCAGCAGGTTGGGCAATAGCCGAGAACCCGGGAAAAACGGCCTTTAACCCATTGTTGATATATAGCAATGTGGGCTTGGGCAAAACCCACCTGGCACATGCAATAGGTTTGCAGGTCAAGAGCAACTTCCCCGATAAAATAGTGTTGTTTGTTAAAACCGAGCAGTTCATAAATCAATATATCGATTCCGTAAGAAATAACAACCAAAACGATTTCGTCCACTTTTATCAAATGATCGATACCTTGATCATGGACGATGTTCAGTTCATCGCTGGAAAAGATAAAACACAGGACGTTTTCTTCCATATCTTCAATCATTTGCATCAAAACAACAAACAAATAGTATTGACGTCCGATAAGCCTCCTGTCGAGCTCAAGGGCATGGAGCCCCGTTTGCTCTCGCGGTTTAAATGGGGCTTGTCGGCAGATTTGCAGATCCCTGATTTGGAAACCCGTATCGCAATCCTTCAAAAGAAGCTTTATAAGGATGGCATAGAGATGCCTTATGATGTTATCGAATACCTTGCTTATAGCATAACTACCAATATAAGGGAAATGGAAGGCGCATTGGTTTCGATCCTGGCACAATCAACCCTTAATAAAAAAATCATCGACCTTGAACTTGCCAAGAGGATGATCGATAAGTTTGTCAAAAACACCAGTCGTGAAATTTCCATCGACTATATTCAGAAAGTTGTTTGCGACTATTTCGATATGCCGCTTGAGGCCATTAATTCGAAAACGCGAAAACGCGAGATCGTGCAAGCTCGCCAGCTAGCAATGTTCTTCTCGAAAAAACACACAAAAAACTCATTGGCGACAATAGGGCTGCACTGCGGAAATAAAGACCACGCTACTGTTCTTCATGCTTGCCGGACCGTTAACAATCTGGTAGAGACCGACAAACAGTTTCGTGCTTATGTAGAGGAAATCAATAAAAAACTAAAAATTTGATTTTTTAGATTTTTTAAGCCCATATCCCGATTTTTTTTCGTAAATTGGGTCGAAAAAATTATATAAAATGAATGTATTGTTTGTATGTCTTGGAAACATCTGCCGTTCACCGATAGCAGAGGCTTTGTTAAAGAAAAAATATGCTGAGAACGATCTTGATTTTAAGGTTGACTCGGCCGGTTTTGAACCTTATCACATCAATAAGCCGCCAGATGAAAAAGCCACTAATACCGCAAAGTACTATGGCTTGAAACTTACCGGGAGAGCAAGGTTGTTCGTCAAGTCCGATTTCCAGCATTTCGACAGGATTTATGCTATGGATGCCCAGAACATTAACGATATTAAGGAATTAGCAAGATCTGACGAGGATATGGAAAAGGTAGATCTGATAATGAACTTAATTGAACCGGGCAAAAACGAAATGCTCCCCGATCCTTTTCATAGCGGTGTTGATAATTGCCATACCGTCTATAAAAAACTTGATAAGGCAACCGATAAACTATTGGAAGAGGCCAAAAACTTATTAATGGCTTAAAGTGCTTGAATCGGCTCCGCTAAGGCAAGATATCGTTGATGCTCAAAACAGGATTAAAAAACATATTAACAGGACTCCTGTCCTAAGGAGTTCCACGCTGGACTCCATCTACGGCACAAGCTTATTCTTTAAATGCGAAAATTTTCAAAAAGCCGGTGCCTTTAAGTCGAGGGGAGCGGTAAATTTGGTTTTTCTGTTAACAGGCCAGCAGGCCAAAAATGGCGTCTGCACCCATTCTTCCGGTAACCATGCACAAGCATTGGCAAGGGCAGCCAAATTAAGGGGCATCCCTTCCTATATAGTTATGCCGTCAGATGCACCACAGGTGAAAGTTGATGCCGTCATGGAATATGGCGGTGAAATTGTTTTTTGTGAACCGAATTTACAGGCCAGGGAAACAACACTGGAAATAATCCAAGAACAAAGCGGCGCCTTCGAGGTGCATCCTTATGACAATTATGATATAATAGCCGCACAGGCTACCGCCGTTAAAGAATTGATAGAGGACATGGACGAACAAGCCGATATTGTACTTTGCCCTGTTGGCGGAGGCGGGCTGCTGAGCGGTACTGCGCTCGGAATTAAATATTTTAGCCCTGGCACAAGGCTTATCGCTTGCGAACCTAAGGGTGCAGATGATGCTTTTAAATCATTTTCCAAGGGCGAAATTGTTCCCAGCCTTGAACCGAATACCATTGCCGACGGACTGCTGACCTCTCTCGGGCAAAGAAATTTCCCGATAATAATGGATAATGTGGAATCTGTTGTTACAGTTGGCGAGGAATCAATAATAAAGTCGATGAGGATTATTTACGAGCGGATGAAAATCGTTGTAGAGCCTTCATCTGCCGTGCCTTTTGCTGCTATCCTGGAAGAAAAAGTTGATGTGGCAAATAAAAAGGTTGGGATAATCATCTCCGGCGGTAATGTTGACCTGGGCAAGCTGCCTTTCTAAACAGCTTTTAAGCAATCATGCTTTCTCTTTATACCTTTGGTCAAGCCCGCCCTGTAAATGGACGATCATTTATCGTAATTTTGACAAAAATTCCGTGATATGAAAACAGGACTTTATTTAATTCCAACAACCTTGGGTAGTTTTGATACTGTTAACCAGGTGCTTCCTGACAACAACAACCAAATTACCCATCAAATCAAATTCTTTATTGTTGAACAAATCCGCACTGCGCGCAGATTTTTGAAAAAAATCAATCATCCTGTCGAAATCGACGATATGACTTTTTACGAGTTAAACAAGCATACAGACAAAAATATGATTTCGCATTATTTGGATGCTGCAAAGGAGGGTGAATCGCTTGGCTTGATCTCAGAGGCCGGAACTCCTTGTGTTGCCGACCCGGGTTCGGTAATCGTAAGGATGGCCCATGAGAGGGGCATCGATGTTTTTCCTCTTGTGGGGCCTAATTCTATTATTTTGTCGTTAATGGCATCAGGCTTCAACGGGCAGAGCTTTGCCTTTAACGGCTATCTTCCGCTTGATAAGGGCCAAAGGGCAAAAAAAATTCAGCAACTGGAGGCATTGGCGTATAGGAACAATCAAACGCAAATATTTATCGAAACCCCATATAGAAACTCAGTGCTCTTGGATGCCCTGATAACACATTGTAAGCCAAGCACAATGATTTGCGTTGCATCAAACCTGACTCTGGATGATCAGTATGTCAAGGCTATGAGCCGAACTCAATGGGCAAAAGAAAAGGTGGCCCTCAAAAAGAAGCCCACCATATTTTTGGTCTCTAAGCCTTGACCCTGCAAGAAAAGCCTATTGCTTTAATGCTGATGCCCTTCGGGGCCGTGAACGTGCCCATGGGTGATTTCTTCGTCCAATGCTTCGCGAACTTCAAGAATCGAGCCTGAGAAGTGAAGGCTCTTGCCAGCTAAAGGATGGTTGAAATCCATTACTATGCCATCTTGCTCAACAGCAAGGACTTTTCCTTCAATCAGATGTCCGTCGTCGTTTTGCATCGGAATATATCTTCCCACCTGGACTAATTCTTTATCTAACTCGCCATTGTTCATAAAAATACTTTTGTCGAGTTTTACTATATCCTCATCAGTAGCTTCGCCATAGGCACTCTTTGAATCCAAATCGAAGCCGAACTCATCACCACCGACCAGGCCATTGAGGTTTTCCTCGAAGGCTGGCAGTAAATTACCTGCTCCGAATAAATGGACGAATGGCTTGTCTTCCTTTACTTCCTGGATAATTGCCCCGTCAGCGTCGTCGGCCCTTAATGTATAAGTTAAAGTAACTACCTTATTTTTCCCTATCTTCATATTTAATATTTATAAAAACTATTCAGGTCAGAGAAACCTCGAATAGTTTTAAGATTTATGTAATTAATTGCAAATTTTGCAATTAGCAATAAAATTGCGCGGCAAAAATAATAAAATTAAATAAATGATATCTGATAAGAGATATCCGGTATCAATAGTTTGTCAAGTTTATGTAACTTACAGATCATCAAGCTCATGCAAAATTTATAATAAATAATCACCACCCTGATATCCAGTACTTAACAGCCAGGGCAAACCCACAGTTGCCTTCTGGTAACAGGGAGGTTTAGCGCACGATACAATTATTGTTCAACAACGAAATCCAAGTTGCAGCGCACCGCTCCCTATGATATATGGAAACAGGGTGTTCGGGGCGTATCAAGGCAATTGAGGGGGAAAGTGCGGGTTTGCCATGACTTAGCGGCTTTGAGGGGAATAAAAATTATACGAACAATTGCAGTTTATTATCGTGCAAAAGAAGTTTTTCTTAAATTTGATGACAGAATAATTTTACTTATGTTTATTTCTCCACTAAGGTTTATCTTTGCTCTTATCTCAATATCGACAGTCTTAGGTTCCTGCGGCCCGGCAAAGGAAACAACTTTAAAAAGCAGTTACCCGGGGGACGGGAAATACGACGGGGCCGATGATAATATATCGGGAATCGTAAAGAAACTCTCTCCCTCTGTTGTTAAGATCGATGTAATAGCGTTCTACAAAACCTGGATTCTCGATGATGATGGCTTAACACCGGATGATATAACGGATTTCGGGTTGATTAAAGCAAAGTCTGTTGTAAATGAGACACATACCGAATCGGTTACCGGGACATCGGTAGTTGTTTTCTCAGATACGCTGCAGGTTGCAATGATAACCTGCGCCCATATCGTAAATTTCCCTGATACTGTTTATCAGTACTATGATAAAGCGAAAACAAGGCTGAAATCAGTTTCGCTGAAGCAAAAACAAAAAATATATGAGTCAGGGCGTCCTGGAGCAAATTTGATCAAGGTAGTTGCCAGCGATACGAAAAGAGATTTGGCATTTATAGTAAGGGCCTTGAAAAACACCGAGGCTGCCCCCCCTGTTATCCCACTAGTTGCAGGGAGCACAAAAAAACTGGATTGGGGCTCTGAGATTTACGTTTTGGGTTATCCAATGGGGAACCTTATGCTGACCAAGGGCATTGCCAGTGTTGATAAGTCAACCGAAAGACGATTTATCAGCGATGCCCTTTTCAACAGGGGGATCAGCGGAAGCCCGGTTTTTGCGCTGCTCGATGGAGGAAATGATTATGAATGGATTGGTATCGCTGGTTCCGCAGCCTCGCAAACCTTAAGATACTTGGAGCCTGATGATGAAAATTACCCGGATTCGGGGAATATAGTTGTTAAGAAAAAGCAGTTTATAAATTATGGGATAACTTATTCTATTTCAATCGAGGAAATAATTACATTTATCGCCGAAAATTCGATGAACATTAAAAATGTCGGTATCGATGCTGATTTATTAAATTCTATTTTAAGAACTAAAACGAAAAATTAAAGTGACTGAAAAATATAAGCACCAACCAGAGTCTTTTGATACCTTTAGAATTAAGAATGGAAAGCGGATATTCGACATTGTTTTTGCTTGTCTGGCCTTAGTCATATTCTCCCCCTTGATCTTGCTGATATCCATTTTGATAAAAATCGAATCAAAGGGCCCCGTGATCTATAAAAGTAAGCGTATCGGCACTGGATATGATGTTTTTGAGTTTTATAAGTTCCGATCCATGAAGATAGGCGCCGAAAGGGAAAGATCCCGTTTGTCGAAGATGAACGAGTACCTAATAAGCCATAAGGATAAGAACGACCTCTTCCATAATATTGAGGAATGTCCTGATTGCGCCAAAGTGGAAGGGACCTGCTCCCCGCTGCTATATATCGACGGGGTTGAGATCTGCGAGAATTTGTATTTGAAGAAAAAAAGGGAAATATTGCTTAATAATACTTTTTTTAAAGTGAAGAACGACCCCAGGGTTACCAGGGTCGGGAGATTGATCCGCGCCACCAACCTCGATGAGCTGCCCCAGTTTATTAATGTAATAAAAGGAGATATGTCCATAGTGGGGAACCGGCCCCTACCTCTTTACGAGGCCGAAAAACTTACAACCGACGAATGGGCATACCGCTTCCTGGCTCCTGCCGGGATAACTGGTCTTTGGCAAATCAGCAAATCGGGCTTCAGCTATGCCGAGGAAAGGATCAGGTTGGACAATAAATACTCCCTGGTTGCCGGGCCCTGGACTGACTTCAAAGTGGTTTTGAAGACTATACCCACTTTGTTTAACTTCAAAAAGAACCTGTATTAAGCTTCTTGTTTCGTTAATTCAGCTATGCGCTGCAAAAGTGTGGGATGCGAATAATTGAAATAAACATAAAGTTTATGAGGGCTCAGGTTGCTCAAGTTGTTCACCGATAATTTTTTTAATGAGCTTATCAGCTCATCGCTGAGCGAAAATGACTTCGCATAGGCATCGGCCTGATATTCGTTTTTGCGCGATAGTTTGTTCGATAGTATTCCGCTTACAAACGAAAGAGGTGAGTACAATAGTCCGAAGGAAATTATTGCCATATAAAAACTCCCGTCAACTCCGCCAATGGATTTTGAGAATACCGGATGCTCAAGTGCCAGGGACAATAAGTACAGCATCAGTGCAGTCTGTAGTACCGAAACTAAAAGTCCCTGGTAAATATGTTTCTTTTTATAATGCCCAACTTCGTGGGCAAGTACGGCAACTATCTCATCTTCAGTTAAATCATTTATAAGTGTGTCGTATAATACTATCATCTTTTTTGGGCCTAGGCCGGAAAAATACGCATTTGCCCTAGTGCTTCTTTTGGAACCGTTTATAGTATAGATGTTTTTTAGCCTGAAATTGCTCTTGGAGGCAAATTCCTGGATCTTGCTTTTTAGGCTGCCTTCCTCAAGTGGCGTGAGCTTGTTGAACAATGGGACTATTAAACTGGAATAAAACATTGCCATGAATATCATGAAAAAAGTGAGGCCTCCCAATACAACGGGAACAAACAACCCGCCCAATGACAACCATGACCACAGTATAAAGCTTATGACCGCACCGCCGATAACAATGGAAATACCCCATGATTTAAGTTTGTCAAGAACAAAAGTGAGGGGGCTGGTTTTGTTGAACCCGAATTTTTCTTCGATTATAAAGGTTGAATATATCTGAAATGGAACCGACAATAAATCGACCACAATACCTAATATCCCGAAAAAAGAAAGTGTTCTAATATATATATTTCCACTTAAGTTCCTGACAAAGTTGTCAAGATAAGCAAAACCTCCAAAAAACAAGATCATCAATATCAGCACAAGCGAAAACGAACTGCTTATTAGCGAGAAACGTGAACTTGTCTTTTGGTATGCTTGCGATTTTTTGTATTTGTCCTCGTCATAAATACCTTTCAACTCATCGGGCAGTTTTTCCGTTAAATTCTTAATGTTAAGGTAATCAAGGGTTTTCTCAAAGATAAAATCAAAGATGACAATGCTAATAATTATCCAGAAAAGTATTGTTTCCATTATTATTTATTATTTGAAAAAATGCCCGGGCTTCAATAGGATCCCATATATTTTCTGATAAACCACTCAACGCATAAAAGTGTTAAGATCAATACTAATATAAGCGGGATATTGTTCAAGCCTTTATAGCTTAGGGAATAAGAAACTCGTTTTTTTGCATTTAAATTATCGATAAAACTATAAACTGAACTAATATCCTTGAGTTCGGCAAAGAGCCCATTATTGTCGTCGGCAAGTTTAAAAAGCAAGTTGTAATTTGTTTTTACTTGTAGAAGTTCAAGATTGTTGCGTTTGATTATGAATTCGCCTTTATCATTGAAAACTTCATTGTTATACACTGTCTTGGCTTTATATTTATATGTACCAGCCTGCAAATCACCGATATTTAATTTGTAAGTGCCATCTTCCGGAGTGAAAATGTAGGTAAAATGCTCGGACTCTTCATTTATTAATTCCAGGTCGATCTCAGCATCAGGGATGAATTCGAAGGACTTATTATATAGCTCGGCCTCCAGCTCAACATTGTCAGGTAGCAGATATTCACCTTTATTATGTATCTTGAACCTCCTTTTATCTACTTTTAGGCTTAGGTATTGAACGATTTTCCCTATTAAATTATCGAAACTTTCGAAGTTTTCTTTCTCCAGATAGTTGTAGTTTCTCCAATTCCAAAGACCTGTTCCCATGATCAAGGAGTTTT
>JAADIS010000034.1 GCA_013151215.1 Chlorobiota bacterium
CTATTCATTTCAAGAGTTTTTTCGCCTGAATAAAGTGCAGGGGATTAACTGACAAAGTTAAAAAATTAATCCCGGAAACTGCTTTTGATAAATTAAAAATCAAGTATAATTCCAGCCCATTAATTAAGGCTATCCAACACATTTATTAAGATTGAGAACAAAAGGACAAAGAGCAGCTTGGGACAAATATTTTTACTGACATATCTCACAAAAAAAAACATCTTGATAAACTTGTTGTAACACATCAATAACTTAGTTTTGCCCACTTGTTTTTTTAAATGAACCAGCATGAAAAAAATAAGTTTGATATTAGTTTTTTTGTTTGCGCTTATTGAATCAAAAGCCCAAAACCCCAAGGACACCGTATCACTACAACAGCATGAGGTTGTGTCGGTTGCCAATCCTGTCGCCTTTAGGCAGATATCAAAAACAGTACATATAATTACAAAGGAGCAGATAAAAAAGTCGACGGCCAATTCAATCGACGACTTATTGAGAATTTATGGAGGTGCGGATGTCCGCAGCCGCGGAGCGATGGGAGTCCAAAGCGACATTAATATCAGGGGTGGCGGTTTCGACCAGGGCCTGATAATGATCAACGGTATATCGCTAAACGATCCGCAAACGGGGCATCATAATTTGAACCAAGCCATCGACTTGGAAGATATAGATAAAATAGAAATATTTGAAGGGGCAGCCGGCAGGTGGTTCGGGGCCAATGCGTTTTCTGGGGGATTGAATATCCTAACTAACCAAAAAAGCGATAAATCATTGGATGTGTCAGTTGCTGGCGGTCAGTATGGATATTTGTCAGCCCGCATGGCTTATTCCTACCAAATAAATGCTTTGTCCAACAAAAGCTCGGTCGCTATCAAAAAGTCGGACGGTTATATGAGAAATACTGATTTCAACATTATAAACTTCAAGCATAATACTTCGGTAAAATTAAAAAATGGCCTCCTTAACTTTAATATAGGTGCTATGGACAAAGGTTTTGGCGCCAACAGTTTTTATACGTCCAAATATCCCGACCAATATGAGCATATCAGGACATATTTCTCCTCGGCATCGTTTAAAACAGGGAATAGGATCAAATTCAATTCCAATATCTATTGGCGAAGGAATTTCGACCGCTTCGAACTTTTTAGGGAAGACAATAAGTGGTATGTAAAGCAAGGTGATGTTTATGTTATGGATGCCGACACTGCCGGTTTCCCGACTCCTGGCGGGCTATACCCATACAAGGGCCATAACTACCACCGCACTGATGTTGCCGGTGCTGACGCTGCCATGAAATTCGGATCATTATTTGGAAAAACTTCTGTCAAGCTATCTTTTAAAACAGAAAGAATAATTAGTAATGTTCTGGGCGAAAATATGAAGGATACGATCTTCATCAGTAATTCGGATGGTTTTTATACTAAATCGAAAAACCGGAACAATATCAATTTCGCTGTAAATCAATTATATATAAAGAATAATTTTAATCTTTCGCTGGGGATGTCGGTGTTTTATAATGATGATTTCGGAACCTATCTCTCACCGGGTATCGATTTGGGATATTTTATCAACGGGAACATCAAAATATTTGCATCTTCAAACCATGCAATACGGCTTCCTACTTTCACCGATCTTTATTATCAAGGCCCTACGAATACTGCCAATCCTGGTTTAAAACCGGAGACCTCGATAAGTACCGAAGCAGGCATCAAGTTGTTCTATGATAGTTTCAATGCTTCGTTTTCAGGATTTTATAGGCTTGGCAAGGATATTATCGACTGGATTAAATACAATCCCGACGAAAAATGGCAGAGCGCAAATATCACTAGTTTAAATACTTATGGACTATCGGCATCCTTGAATTATAGTTTTAAGAACAAAATCGTAAACTATGCCGGCTTAAAATACGCATGGATGAGCTCCGGGAAACAAAACAGTGAAATAATTTCGCTTTATGCTTTGGATTTCCTGAAACATAATTTCAACCTTTATGTAAATCATGATATAATGAAAAACCTGTCGGCTTCATGGAGCATCACTGTCCAAAAGCGCAATGGATCTTATATCGATTATCAAACATCCCGGCAAACGGATTATAAAACAAATACTTTGCTAAACCTTAAAGTGATTTACGAATTCAAGAATTTCGAGTTCGATGTTTCTGCCAATAACTTGCTGAATAAACAGTATTACGATATCGGAAATGTTTTGCAGCCCGGCATATGGATTATCGGAGGAATTAAATATCATTTAAGCCGTTAAAACATTGTTTTTTTTCATAATTTCGGACTTTTTAGAAATAAGGAATTATGCAAAAGTCAGTACTAATTACGGGAGCGACCAGCGGCATAGGTTTAGCCTGTGCACGTTTATTCGCCAAAAACAAATATAATCTCATCATTACCGGCCGCAGGAAGGATAGCTTGCTCAAGATCAAAAGCGAACTGCAGAATGAATTTTCAGTGGAAGTTCAGGCCCTCAACTTTGATATTCGCGATAAAAATGCTGTAAATGAGGCAGTTGAATCAATAGTTGATACTAATATCGATATTCTTATAAACAATGCGGGATTGGCTTCAGGCCTTGATAGCGTTCAGGATGGCAAGCTTGATGATTGGGAAAGAATGATCGATACCAATGTCAAAGGGCTGCTTTATATCTCGCGGGCTATCTTGCCTTTGATGATTGCGAGGGGCAAAGGGCATGTGATTAATATTGGCTCGATAGCAGGCAAGGAAGTTTACCCCAACGGAAATGTTTATTGTGCCACCAAACACGCCGTTGACGCACTCACCAAAGCAATGCGCATCGATGTGGTTCAGCATGGAATCAGGGTGAGCCAAATAGCGCCAGGCGCAGTGGAAACAGAGTTTTCATTGGTGAGGTTCCATGGCGACAAAGCCAGGGCCGACGGAGTTTATAAGGGTTTTGAGCCACTTCGTCCGGAGGATGTTGCAGATGCCGTATTCTATGTGGCCAATACACCCGGGCATGTAAACATAAACGATTTGGTTATTATGCCCACTGCCCAGGCATGCGCCACCATAATCCATAAGGACAATTAAACTATCTTCTACAGGAAGACTTTCGTAAAACGAGGGAATTCGAGTATAAGACTTCTGTTAACCTAAAATAAACATACTGAGGTGTTCAAATAATTTCTTATATTGTAAGCCTAAGTTTGATTAAAATCTAATCATTATGAAGTTTGTAGGAGAAAACATTTTAGAGTTTACAGATAGGTTTCCTAATGTCCACTCTTGTTTGGCGTATTTGTCAGAACAAAAATGGGCAGATGGGTTTAAATGTAAAAAATGTGGGCATAGCAAATTTACCATCAGGAAGGGAAGAAGAACCTTGCAATGGACTGCAACAGATGCCACCATGTAGAGAGTCCCACAGCCGGCACCCTGTTTCACCGCGTACGGTTTGGAGCCAGAAAAGCCTTTGGTATTGTGTTCGAGATGAGCGCAACAACAAAAGGCCTGTCATCCTCCCAAGTGGCCAAGCGGTATGGGATAAGCAGAACCACTGCTTGGACTTTTATGCATAAAGTGAGAAATGCCATGAAAAGCAGTAAAGGCCACCCTCTTACTGGCGATGTCCAAGTTGATGAGTTTGTGTTTGGTGGCAAGGAAAGCCAAAAGCAAGGAAGAAGTACTGACAGCAAGAAAAAGAAGATTATTGGAGCCGTTGAACTTACTGATGAAGGAAAAGTTAAGCGAGTTTATTTCAATAAGATAGGTGATTATTCATCAAAGTCATTAAGTGGTATCTTCGATAACCATATATCAGCAGATGCACATGTTCTAACTGACAAGTGGACTGGGTATGTCCCAATCTCCAAAAGGTTCAATATAGAACAAAAGTACTCCGATAAAGGTGGGAGCATGAAACAGATGCATACCATAATACATCAGTTGAAGTCATGGTTAAGAAGTACTTATTCATGGATTCATGAGGATCATATTGAAAAATATTTAGATGAATTCAGTTATAGGATAAATCGCTCAATATATAAGCAAACCATCTTTCATAACCTGATTTTGCGAATGTTGAATGCTCAACCTATTACATATCAAATGATTAAAATAAGTAACTAATTGAACACCTCAATAAACATATATGTTTACTTTGGGTTAATGAAAGTTTAGTGTTTATAGGTACTTTTAGTTTGTGATAATTCTTTGTAATAATAATAGTATTTGCTTCAAATTTCTGCATTGTTTGAATAATAGTTCTTATGATATTGATACAAAGGGTTTGTTTAAGCCTTTATTACTAATTTTCGATTTCCATTATAATTTTATCCTTAATTTTCTACTTTTGTGCAAAATACCACAAATTTGAACAAAAAATACGACTTTATCATACTAGGCAGCGGATTAGGCGGGCTGCAATCGGGATACATACTTAGCAAACATGGTTTTAAGATATTGATACTTGAGAAAAACTCAAAGCTCGGAGGGACATTACAAAGTTTTAGGAGGTTTGGCTGCAACTTCAGCACCGGCATGCATTACCTTGGCAGCCTGGAAGAAGGGCAAATGCTGAATAAGATATTCCGGTATTATCATCTCTTCGATGGAATAAAGTATAAAAGAATGGACGATAACGGCTTCGAGATAATAAATATTGCCGGGAAAAATTATAAATACCCCATGGGCTGGGAGCGGTTTAAGAAGCAGTTCCTGGAGTATTTCCCGGGCAACGAGGATGTTTTCGAAAGGTATTATTATCTGATTAACAGGGCCATCGACGCCCAGGCCCTTTACTCGCTCAACCACCCGGAAGGAAACAGCGACTCGGAATTGTTGATGTCGGGCGCATATAAAGTCCTAAAAAGCCTCAGCCCGGATATCGAAATAAGGAACTATCTGGCCGCACTTAATTTTGATTATGTGGGCGAAAAGGAAAAAACCCCTTTTTATGTACATGCATTGGTTACCAGCTATTTCATCAAAAGCTCGTATAGGGTAGTTGGCGAAAGCGATCAGTTGGCAAGATCCCTGGCCGGTTCCATCGAAAGAATGGGCGGTAAGATAATAAACAAGCAAAAAGCTGTTAAATTTCAATATCATGACGACAAGATAGCCGCCGTGGAAACACATACGGGCGAGGTTTACCATGCCGATAACTTTATCTCCAATATTCATCCGGCCAATACCATGGATTTGATAGAGGAGGGGAAGATAAAGAAACTGTATCGCAAACGGATGAAAAAAATGGAGAACACTATTTCGTCATTTACCATACATTTAAGGCTAAAAGACTGCTTCTTGAAATATTTAAACCACAACTATCAGTATTTCAAGCAAAACGATGTTTGGTATCCCTCATATTACGATGAGAAAAAGTGGCCTGAGCATTTTTTCTTCCACACTCCGCCTATCACGGAAAACGACGATTGTTCATCTTGTGCTCAAATAATGACCGCAATGAAATACGAAGAAGTGAAGAAATGGGAGGACTCGACCAAGCGGACGCGCGATCCTGAATATCATGTATGGAAAGAGGAAAAAGCGCATATGCTTATCGATCTGGTGGAGGATCATTTTCCCGGTCTTAAGGAAAATATTGAAGATATGAATATCTCCACCCCCTTGAGCTTCAGGGATTATATCGGCAATAGCGACGGCTCGATGTATGGTCGTATAAGCGACTTCAATAATGTGGTTTCCAATTATGTATCTCATAAAACCAAGATCACCAACCTCTTCCTGACCGGACAGAACCTCAACCTGCACGGCGCATTGGGAGTAAGTTTGAGTGCTTTGATAACTTGTGGCGAATTTGTAGGATTAAAGAATCTTTTGGAGGAAATAAACAATGCTTAAGGAATCTTTATCGAAATCGAGGAAAAGGTTTGGGTATGTGCTGTTTTATTCAGCTCTTGCCCTGGCTTTTTATGTCATGTTGTTTCACTATCTTACCGATATCGATTATCCATCGGTAGAGAAAACCTACCTTGACACATTGCAAAGGGAAAAAACAGGGGAAAACTCTTTTAAGCTTGCCGACAACTACCTTCAAAAAAACAAATATGGTCTATGGGAAATCTTCCTTGAGGGCAAGCCTTATGAGATAGGCCTTGCAGAGGGGAAGCTTACTAAAGAGCTTATCGGCATACAGGAAGAAGCATTTGTTGAACAGATAAACACTCTTGTGCCCTCGCCTTTCTATCTTAAACTTCTAAAGCATGGGATTGCCTGGTTCAACAAAGATCTGGATGATAATATCCCTTTGGTGTTCCAACAGGAAATATTTGGTGTTTCACGTTCAGTATCAAGTAAATACAATTATATTGCACCTCCTTACGAAAGAATGTTGAATTATCATGCCGCCCACGATATCGGGCATGCCCTTCAGGATTTGGCCTTGGTGGGCTGCACTTCGTTCGGCCTAAACCTCAATCGGCCCGACAGCAATATGATAATCGGCAGGAATTTCGACTTCCACATCAACGAGAAATTCTCAGAAAACAAATTGGTCGCTTTCGTCAAGCCCGACAGTGGTTTTAATTTTGTTTACGTTAGCTGGGCCAGTATGATAGGTGTTGTTTCCGGCATGAACGACCAAGGCCTCACCGTTACACTGAATGCCGCCAAATCGGATATCCCTTTTAAGTCGGCAACGCCGATTTCTATTTTGGCACGGGAAATCCTTCAGTTCGCGTCCAATATCGAAGAAGCCGTTACCATAGCAAATAAGCGGCATACTTTTGTCTCGGAACAGATATTAATAGGGTCGGCCAAGGACAACACAGCCATCGTCATAGAAAAATCACCCTCCAAATCGGGAATTTACAAAACTGATGAGGATTTTATCGTTTCATCAAATCATTTTCAAAGCGAACTTTTTGCCAATGATGAAAACAATGTGGAATATATGCGGCAATCGGCTTCGGTTTACCGGGCTGAGAGATGTGAGCAACTGATAGAAGAGGCCGATACCCTCGATGTCGAAGCCGCCGTTGATATTCTTCGCGACAAGCGTGGCCTTGACGGGAAAAGTATCGGTATCGGCAATGAAAAAGCAATGTGCCAGATGATTTCGCATCATGCGGTGGTCTTTCAGCCCGAGCGGTTAAAAATGTGGGTTTCGGCATCACCTTACCAATTGGGTGAATTTGTATGTTATGATTTGAAAGATATTTTCAGAACGGGCAAAATTATAGCCGACACTAATCTTACAATTGCAAAAGACACTTTCCTGCTCGATGGTAGTTATCGTAATTATCAGATATTTAGAGATTTATATAAAGCATTCGAGGAAGTTGTAAAAAAGGGGGACCGCATAGCAAATTACGATGACCTGCTTTACGACCTTATCAGGCTTAATCCCGATTATTATAAATCGTATGTACTGGCAGCAGATTATTTTATCGCCATGAACGACACCAACAACGCCATTGATTATTTGCAGAAAGCACTTAGCAAGGAATTTGAAAACACGCTTGCAAAACGTTCTGTGGAAGCCAAGCTTAGGGACTGGAAAAACAAGCGCAAAAATAAAATGCCTAACAAATGATTCCTGAAATAGAAAAAACGCCGATAGATGAGATCAAGGGTTTTCAGGAAAAAAAACTCAGGGATCTTTTAGTTTACCTCAATGGAAATTCACAATATTATAAAAAACACTTTGCGGCTAACAATATAAATATCAATGATATAAGCACTCTTGAGGACTTAAGGGAAATTCCTGTTACCGATAAAGATGACCTTCAAAAGCATTTTGACGAATTCCTCTGTGTTGAAAAAAGCAGCATAATCGATTTTGTTACGACATCAGGAACTTTGGGCGAAGCCGTTACTTTTGCAATGACGGAGAATGACCTGAACAGATTGGCTTATAACGAATATCTTTCGTTTTTATGTGCCAACAGCAGCGCCGACGATATTTTCCAGTTGATGGTAACCCTCGATAAAAGATTTATGGCGGGCATGGCCTATTTCCTTGGTTTGAGAAAACTTGGGGCAGGCATTATACGCATGGGCCCCGGCTCCCAAAAACTTCAGTTCGACTCTATTAAAAGGTTCTCTCCCAGCGGATTGGTATGTGTCCCTTCATTTATAACAAAAATGATTTCTTATGCGGAAGAGAACAGAATTGACATTAACAGTTTATCGGTAAAAAAGGCTGTTTGCATCGGCGAGCCCATTAGAAACGATGATTTTAGCTTGAATGCCCTGGGGAAAAAGATAAACGACAAATGGGGGATAAAACTATATTCAACTTACGCATCAACTGAAATGGGGACTGCATTTACCGAATGCGAGGCCGGAAAAGGAGGTCATCACCATCCTGAGATGATAATTGTGGAATTCCTGGACAAGGATAATAATCCCGTTCCTGAGGGCAGCCCGGGGGAAGTTACAATTACTACCCTGGGTGTTGAAGCCATGCCCTTGTTGAGGTTCAAAACAGGGGATATTTGTAATCGTCATAGCGGGAAATGCAGTTGCGGAAGAACAACAATGAGGCTGGGGCCCGTTATCGGCCGAAGAAAGCAAATGCTGAAGCTTAAAGGTACTACACTTTTCCCACCGGCAATTTACAATGTATTGAATCAATTGGAATTCGTTGTTAATTATATAGTCGAGGTCTCCACCAACGAATTGGGCATCGACCGGATACTTGTCAAGGCCGGAGTTCGAAGCCTTGAAAAATACACCGAGAAGACAATAAAAGACCATTTTAGGTCTATAATGAGGGTTGCGCCCGAAATAGAGCTTTTGCCGCCACAGGAAATTACTGCACTCCAGTTTGCCGAAGGCGGCAGGAAACCAAGGATATTCCATGATTATAGAAATACTAAAAATTTATGACAAAACACTTTTTAATACTAATTTCAATGCTTTCATTCGGGAGCTTGTTCTCACAAAATCATAATCTGGAGCTTTATATAACAAACTGCAGGACTACCGGCGGAAACCTTAAGATTGCCGCCTTCAAAGGCGAGCACGATTTTAAGACCAAGGAAAACGCCAGCTTCAGGAAATCTGTTGAAGCAAATGACAGCAGCCTGCTTATACATTTGTGGAAAATCCCGAAAGGAAAATACGCAATTGCGGTTTTCCATGACCAAAATAATGATAACAAATTAAATACCAACGATATAGGCATTCCGTCCGAGGGCTTCGGGTTTTCAGGTAATTACTCAATCCTCAAAAAACCCAAATTCAAGGACTGCAGTTTCGAGTTAAGCAGCGACACCAGCATAATCATAAATATGCATTATCTGTGGAACTGAAATCAACAATCATTGTCTTTCCTGTAACAAATTAAAATTTGCTAAGTTTGCTTTTCATAATATCGTAGCTCCAGTGAAAAAAATACTTGTGGTAACATATTCGCAATCAGGGCAGTTGAACAGTATCGTCAGCAATGTCATGAGGGCCTTGCAGGGAAAAGCCCAGCTTAATTGGGAGCATTTAAAACCCATGCCCGAATTTCCGTTTCCCTGGAAGGGCATCAGGTTCTGGGATGCCCAACCGGAATGTGTGGAGATGATACCGTCGAGGCTGGAACCTTTTGACTTTAATCCCGACGAGGACTTCGACCTGATTATTTTAGGTTATCCCATTTGGTTCCTGTCGCCACCGATACCCCTTACAACATTTTTGAAATCAGATGAGGCTAAGCAAGTTATGAAAGGCAAGCCGATAATTACGATTATAGGGTCGCGAAATATGTGGGTGGGTGCCCAGGAAGATATCAAAGCAATGATTGCGGAGGCCGGGGCTGAGTTGGTTGGAAACATCTCCCTTCGCGACAAGCATCATAACTTGCCCAGTGTTATTACCATAATATACTGGATGACAACAGGGAAAAAGGACCGGTTATGGGGAATATTTCCGCTGCCGGGCATTTCCGACAAAGATATCGACGAGGCCAGGAGATTCGGATACCCCATTTTAAAAGCCTTGGAAACAGGACAATATTACAATCTTCAGGAAAACCTGCTTGCTTTGAAATCGGTTGAAATCATACCCAGTGTTTTGTCGATGGAGAAGAAAGGGAAGAAAATATTCCGAATATGGTCGAAGTTTATAAGAAAAAAAGGCGAAGCGGGAAATCCCGAACGGATACCACGGCTAAAAATGTTTAAATGGTACCTGCTGTTCGTCATATTTTTTGTTTCGCCCATAGTTACTTTGTTTTTCTACATCAGTTATCCTTTTTTCCTTAAGAAGACAAGGAGAAACCTGAAGTATTATTCGGGTGTGGGATTTAAAAAATAGATTTATCAAAATGAACGAGGTTTACATAACCGCCATAGAAAAATATATGCCGAACCGGGCCGTCTCAAATGATGAGATGGAAGATTATCTCGGCTTGATAAATGGGAACGAGTCGAAATCGAGGGGCTTGATACTGCGGAACAATAAGATTAAGAGCAGATATTATGCCCTCGACAAGCATGGTAAGCCGACGCACAGCAATGCGGGCTTAACGGCTGCTGCCATAAGAAAGGTTCTTGAAAACAATATTGATATATCTGATATTGAATTGCTCACGGCTGGCACTTCATCACCTGACGCGATACAGCCATCGCATGCATTAATGGTTCATGGCGAGCTGGGGACTCCGCATCAGATGGAAGTAATGTCGGCGCACGGAACCTGCAACGCAGGTATGCTTTCCTTGAAATATGCCTATTTAGCCTTGGCCAGCGGGGAATATAAAACTGCCGTGAGTGCCGCCTCCGAAATATTTTCCTCATGGATGCAAGCCAAGAACTATGATAACGAAATCGACAAGCGCAAGGAAATAGAGGACAATCCTTATATTGCTTTCGAGAAGGACTTCCTGCGTTGGATGCTGTCCGACGGAGCCTGTGCGGCTTTATTGCAAACAAAACCAAACACATCAAACCCTAGTTTGAGAATTGAATGGATCGACATTAAATCCTATGCCAACCAACTGGAAACTTGTATGTTTGCAGGTTGCGTCAAGAACAAGGACGGAAGCGTAAAAGGATGGCGCGAATTAAGTTCCGAAGAGCAGAACCTTCAATCGGTTTTCTCGCTCAAGCAGGATGCACGGCTGCTGCAAAAGCATATAATAGACTGTGGTGTTGACCACCTTGGCAAAGTTTGCGATAAACGCCATTTCGATATCGATGACATCAATTGGTTCCTGCCGCACCTTTCTTCCATGTTTTTCGAAAACGAAGCATATTATAAGCTTGCCGGGGGCGGGTTCCACATACCAAGGGAAAAGTGGTTCATAAACCTGCCGGAAGTCGGAAACGTGGGTGCTGCTTCCGCATTTTTGATGATAGAGGCATTGTTTAATTCCAACAAATTGACCAAAGGCGGGAAAATACTGGTGATGGTTCCCGAAAGTGCCAGGTTTTCATCTACATATATGCTATTAACTGTTGTGTAAAATATTTTTATGTTAGTAATAAATGATGATGTCCAACAGTTAATTCCCCAAAAGCCACCGATGGTGATGGTGGGAGGGTTATTGGAGCATACTGAAACTTTCAGCATTTCAACCTTCGATATAAAAAGCAACAATATTTTCTGTGGGGATGGTTTCCTTACTGAAGCTGGATTGATTGAAAACATGGCTCAAACGGCTGCGCTAAGGAATGGTTATCAATGTTCGCTTGAAAACAAGGAGGCCTTGATAGGTTATATAGGTTCTCTAAAGCGGATAAGAATTTATAGCCTGCCAAAAACAGGTGAAAGCATAGAAACTAAAGTTAGCGTAATAACAAGCTTGATGAATGTTCAGATTATAAAAGCCGAGGTTTTTCATGACAGGAAACTGGTGGCCGAAGGCGAAATGAATATATTTTTACAAGAAAACGACTAATATGAAAGCTACTGAAGTCCCCCAGGATGATGCTAATATGATGCAGGGCAAATTTAGGGAGCCGGTATATTCACTTGACGAAAACGGAAATTACACTACTGTGCGCTCGGTTGGCTGGGACCCCAAGAATGAGGTAATGCAGGAAGCCTGGGATGCGATAAACGAAAAAATAGCATCTACAAGGGAAAAAGTCATTGCCGGTGAACTGAGCCCGATCGCATACCACCTTGAAAAAAATTTGATGGATGTCGGCTTGCTGGCTAAATATACGGGCTTATGGAAGTTTAAGGTCAAACGCCATCTGAAACCAAGATATTTCAATAAGCTATCGAATGATACCTTGCTGAAATATGCTGAAGTTTTTGAACTGTCGGTGAGCGAGTTACGTGATTTAAGCCTTGTGAGATCAGAACATTTGCCCACAACAACGGAAATAAAAAATGGATAAAATATTAAACTTCGAACATAAACAATCGGCTCATTGTGAAAATGGTGTTGTGTCTAACCTCCTGAGGTATTACGGTATTGAGATTAGCGAACCTATGGTTTTTGGCATAGGTTCAGGATTATTCTTTTCGCACATGCCGTTCCTTAAGGTAAACGGTATTCCCGTAACATCCTTCAGGCCCTTGCCAGGAATTATTTTTAAGCGTATCTCAAAACGTTTGAGAATAAAGTTTGAGAAACATAAGTACTCAAAACCTGATATTGCCATGCAGGAGCTGGATAAAAACCTTGAAAAAGGAATCCCGACAGGCATGCTTGTAGGGGTTTATCACTTAACATATTTCCCTGTTCCCTATCGTTTTCATTTCAATGCACATAATTTGGTTGTTTACGGTAAACAAAACGACAAATATTTTATTTCCGACCCGATAATGGAAGAGTTTAGGACTTTAACTTATAAAGAGTTAAAAAGGGTAAGATATGCAAAAGGGACTTTTGCCCCCAACGGACACATGTATTGGGTAAAAGAGAGTCCGGGCACACTAAATCTCGAGCAAGCGATAATAAAAGGCATAAAACATACTTGCAAGGATATGCTCAAAATCCCAATCCCAATGTTCGGCGTAAAAGGCATCAGGTTCTTATCGAAGAAAATAAGAAAATACCCTGAGAAGCTTGGCGCAGTAAAAGCCGCATCCTATACCGGCCAGATAGTCAGGGCACAGGAAGAAATCGGTACGGGCGGAGCAGGGTTCAGATATATGTACGGTGCTTTTTTACAGGAGGCGGCCGAGGTATTAAATAATCCGGCACTTAAGGACTTGTCTTACGAAATTTCTGGTGTTGGCGATAAATGGCGCGACTTTGCAGTTATCACCGGAAGGATAGTTAAAAACAGGAATAAGGCGGACGAGAGTTATGATGCTGCCGCCGACTTGCTCCTGGAAATTGCAGATATGGAAGAGGATTTTTTCAAAAAACTGAAAAAAAGCATTTCTTAAATGGAAGAAAAAGCAATCATAGTGATTCAAGACTTGCTTAAAAGGTATAAAAACACCGCAAAGAATGCGCTGGATTCCTTGAACCTAAAAGTTAAGCAAGGGGATATCTATGGATTGCTGGGACCTAACGGGGCAGGTAAAACATCAACTATATCGATGCTCTGTGGTTTGTTGCCTCCTGATTCGGGCGAGATAATTATCAATGGAACCAATTTAAGGTCGAAGCCCGATAAAGTAAAGGCTATGATAGGCGTGGTTCCTCAGGAAATTGCTCTTTTTGAGGATCTTACGGCGAAAGAAAACCTTATGTTCTTTGGGCGGATGCATGGGTTGAAGAAGGATGAAATTAACAGAAGAGGGAATGATCTTTTGGAAAAATTCAGCTTGACCGAAAAATCGAATAAAAGAGTAAAAACATTTTCCGGTGGCATGAAGCGAAGGTTGAACCTTATGGTAGGAATTATACATGGGCCTGAAATCTTATTCCTCGACGAGCCAAGCGTGGGAATAGACGTACAATCGAAGAATGTGATAATTGAATATCTGAAAGAGATTAACAGGTCTGGTACAACTATAATTTATACTTCGCATTTAATGGAAGAAGCCGAAAAGTTTTGTACGGAAATATCGATTATCGATTTTGGCCGTGAAATCACAAAAGGCAAACCAAGTGAGTTACTTGAAAATAATAAAGATTGTGAGAACCTGGAGGACGTTTTCTTAAAACTTACAGGAAGAAATGTCAGGGAGTGAAAATATATTGGCTTATGTTGTATAATTAGAATATGATGGTCAAAGCATGAATAAATTAAAAGCAGTAATAGTAAAAGAAATACTGATCCTGAGCCGCGACAGGGCAGGGATGGCCATGCTGTTCGTCATGCCTGTTTTCCTGGTGCTGGTGATGACTCTTTTGCAGGACTCCACTTTTAAGCAACTCGACGAGAAACAACTCCCGGTTTTAATAATCAATCATGATGCCGACACTTTCGGATTGAAGATTTTGGAAGGGCTGAAAAGCTCGAAGTTCTTTAAGATTACCGAAGTTGAAAATATCGACAAGCAAGATTTCGTTCAAAAAATAGAAAAGGGAGAATACTTGATAGGTATAATAATTAACGAAGATGCCACGAGACGAATTAGGCAAAGCATACAGTTAAATATACAGCAACAGTTTCCAGAGGAAGTTGGGCAATTATTTGAATATGAGGATAATGCCTCTGGGCAAGCAAGAGTGGAAATAATCTTCGACCCCATACTCAAGAGCTCCTATAAACAAAGTATTTTGGGAAGCCTGAAACATTTTTCGGCCATGGTAGAGGCCAGGTTGATGTTTGAAATTTATTCAGGCTTATTCAAGGATTTGCTCAGTATTGAACTGAAACCCACAAGCAGTTTCGACGATATTGTTAATTTCGACGAGAAATATGCCAGTAGCGGAACAAACAAGATCATTCCCAATTCCGTTCAGCATAATGTTCCGGCATGGACTATTTTCGCCATGTTCTTTATAGTTATACCATTGGCGTCCAATATCATAAAAGAAAGGCACAGTGGCGTTTCAGCCCGATTGCTGACTATTGCCGGTTCAAAGCTTATAAGTAATCTTGGCAAAGGGATGACATATTTTGTCGTAGGCTTTATTCAGGCTATTTTAATGCTGTTTATAGGTTTGTTCATTCTGCCGTTATTCGGTTTGCCCTCCCTTCAAATTGGCGGCAACGGCCTGGCATTGCTTGTTGTTACTATTGCCGTTGTTATGGCAGCCACAACTTACGGAATTGCCATTGGGAACATTGCGACAACTGAGCAGCAATCATCGATCTTCGGGAGTATATCGGTAGTTATCCTGGCCGCCATAGGAGGTGTTTGGGTTCCATCGTTTATGATGTCGGATTTAATGCTGAACCTAAGCAAGATCTCTCCTTTAAACTGGGGGCTCAACGCCTACTACGATATTTTTCTCCGGAATTCAGGACTCATCGACCTGCTACCGAACATTGCGCTACTGCTAGGCTTTTCCTTTGTATGCTTGTTTGTTTCATTTTTGTATTCTAAAAGAGGGTTGAATTAACGAAGAAGGGAATGTAAGTATTATTTCATTTTTTTGGCAAATGCATCATCAACAGAAAAACCACTTGGATTGGTATGTGATAGGTAACCCCCCAACCAACTACACACCCAAAGGCAACTAAAAATTAAGACCGTTGCAATACCAAGTTTTTTTAATGAATTAAGCCCGATCTTTTATTCACCCTCTTCATTGTCGTATTTTTAAAGTCCTCACAGACAACAGTCTGCTGTGGCTTTAAAAATACTGCCGCCTCGAATTTGAACAAAATATTGTCTTTTGCAACGGTCTTAAATTGTTATCGGCAGATTCCAGGTCAAGGTTCTGTGGGAACCGTTAGCGAAGCTTGTTGACTTTGTGGTCTGCTATTACGCTCAGGCCTTTTGCCAGCCATTTATCGGATTTACTTAACTCAGTTTGCGTATTCCAAAAAACCGCCAAACATTTGGTGCAGTGATTCAAGGCTATTATTGGCAATATGAGTTTGGTCGTGAATACACTCAATATTCAATAATCAATGTTCAATGATCAAGGAAAGTCCAGAGTTAGCCCACAAACAATAACATCCACAAAAAGCACAATACTCACTTTGGTCAAACTTATGTCGAGGTTACGGGAAAACTGCCATACTTTTTGTACAATGATTTGAGGATATTATACTATTCTCTAATTTTGCTAATTCATGATATTCCCTAGTTAAATAATATCCTACAAAATTTCCTTAATATTCTATTTTTGAATATTCACTTTCTTGCTTAGATAATTTCCTTGAGTACCAACTTTTACAATGTAAAATCCATTCTTGAATTCAGCAACGTTTATTTGTGCTGTTGAACCAACAAATGTATTGGTGTAATACCAAAATCAATGTCTTCAATATAAATATCACCTTCTTTAACTTGTAGTCGCGAGGAAGGATTATCAGTATTTATTCCAACATTGGCATCACTTCCGAAAATATAATTGCTATCTGTGTTAAAACTTATTCCGCTTTCATTTTTCCTTTGTATGCAGGTTTGTTTCATTTTTGTATTCGAGGAAAGGCATGGGTCAACATCTTTATTAAAAATGATATGCTGTCTCAAAAATTATCCCGGTATAGTTTCAAAGATAATTGATTTTAATTTGAAAGCCTATTTCCTTACTTTTGCAGGCTATTAAATAATACATGAGAAAAGTTTTAAAGGACAATACAGAAGTAAAGGTCCGCTTTGGCGAAGTAGATTCCATGGGGATTGTTTGGCATGGCAACTATGTAAAATACATTGAGGAAGGCCGCGAGTCCTTCGGCAAAAAATATGGCATTTCATATCTCGACATTCAGTCGCATAATGTTATGGCCCCTGTAGTCAACATGAATATCGACTTTAAGAAACAGGTTAAATACGGCGAAATCCTAATTGTTGAAACCGAATATATCGACACTCCTGCCGCAAAGGTGATCTTCGATTTTAAAATTTACCGCAAAAGCGATAATCAATTGGTGGCCACGGCCCGGAGCACCCAGGTTTTCATCGACATGAACAAGGAAATGATTCTATATCCACCCGATTTTGTCCTGGAGTGGAAGAAGAAAAACGGATTATCGGTTTGAGATATGGCTTATTTTATTGCAGACAATATAATCAGCTCACTGGGTTTTACAACCGTTGAAAATTTCAATTCGCTCTTGAGCGGTGACATTGGGATTGAAAAGATGGAAGATGCCGATATTTATCCCGGGCCGTTTTTGGCCTCGACTATCGACAAAACCAGGCTGGAAAATGAATTTCGGCTTTTAGCCCATAAATATTCGAATTTTTCCAAATTCACGGTTTTGGAAAAGCTGATGATATTGTCCATAGACGATGCCCTTTCCCAATGTCAGCCCGATGTAAAATCGGATAAAACCGCATTTATTTTTTCCACCACTAAGGGGAATATCGACCTGCTCGACAAAAGCAAGAAAGATGAATTTGGGCCCGACAGGCATTTATTGTGGAAGATGGCTGAGGAAATCAGCAATTTCTTCGGTAACCCGAACAAGGCCATCTGTATTTCAAATGCTTGTATTTCAGGCGTTTTAGCATTAAATACGGCGGCCATGTATATTAATGCCGGTCAGTATGAAACTATTGTTGTCTGCGGTGGCGATTTAGTGAGCCGCTTTGTTGTGAGTGGTTTCATGTCGTTTTTATCGCTTAGCGACGAGCCATGCAAACCTTTCGACAAGGACCGCAAGGGCTTGAGTCTGGGAGAGGCCGCAGGAACAATAATCTTGAGTGAAAAACCTTCGGCCTCAAAGCAGGGCATTAAATTTATGGGTGGAGCAACAGCAAACGATGCCAACCACATCTCAGGGCCGTCGCGAACAGGTGAGGGATCTTATATTGCAATTAAAAAGGCATTATTCGAAGCAGGGATGAGGACCGACCAAATAGACCATATCTCTGCCCATGGTACGGCCACGCCTTATAACGACGAAATGGAGAGCATAGCCATTGCTAGGCATAATTTGCAAAAAGCGGCAACCAACGGCATAAAAGGTAGCGTGGGACATACATTGGGTGCTGCCGGAATTATTGAGACTGCTATCCTATTGGAGGAAATGCGCAACAACACCGTGCTAAAAACTTCCGGGTATAAAAATCATGGTGTTGGCGAACAAATAAATGTAAGCACGGAAAATTCCGGGCTTGAGTTAAATACGTGCTTAAAAATGGCTTCCGGATTCGGAGGCAGCAATGCGGCATTGATCCTCCAAAAAATTTAAGATGGGGAAATTATTTATCAATAAATATTGCCATATAAAAAACAACAAGGTTTTCCTCGACGGTAAATTAGTTTTTTCGGATGATGAAGTGCATGACATAAAACCATTCCTGAAATCGGTTTACCGCTTCCTGAAACCAGCCTACAATAAGTTTTTCAAGATGGACGAAATCAGCAAGCTCGCTTATTTATGCTCTGAATATCTATTGCAAGATGTTGATTTATCGGCTTTTAACAAAGATGATATAGCCATTGTCCTGTCGAATTCCGATTCTACCTCAATTACTGATCAAAACCATCAAAACAGCATAAGCAAGGAAGGCGGATTTTTCCCAAGCCCTTCGATATTCGTTTATACGCTTCCAAACATTATGATTGGTGAAATTTCCATCAGGCATAAGCTAAAAGGTGAGAACGCTTTTTTTATTGTTGAGAATTTTGATGCCGGCTTGCTCACTAATCACATCAATAACTTATATTTGACCCGTAAAGCCAAGGTGTTTATAGCAGGATGGGTTAACATAAACAACGATTCGTATGAAGCGTTTTTATTTTTACTGAGCCCATGCGGTAAAAAATACAATAAAGGGGAAATTGAAAAAGTTTATAATCAACACAAATACATATAATGGACGAACTAATAGAAAAATTAAAGATACAAATCATAGAACAACTCAACCTTGAAGATATGGAGCCGGAGGACATAAATGCCAAAGAGCCTTTATTTGGCGAAGGTCTTGGCCTTGATTCCATTGATGCTCTTGAGCTTATAGTTCTTATGGAGAAAGAATACGGCATAAAAATCCAGAACCCAAAAGACGGGCAAAAGATCTTCCGCTCCATAGAGACCATGGCCTCATATATCCAGATGAACCAAAAATAATGCGAGAAATTGTTGTAAGCGGCATAGGCATAATCAGTTCCATCGGGAACAATATTGACGAAACCTATGCCTCCCTTCTTGAAAAACGCTCGGGGATCGGTAAGATCGAAATCCTTGATACGCTGCGCAGGGATGAGTTTCTGCTTGGTGAAATTAAGTTGAGCCATGAGCAACTTATTGATTTTGCAGAAGTGGATTCGGCAAAAGCCTGGACGAGAACAGCATTATTGGGAATTGTTGCCGCTAAGCAAGCCATAAAAGATTCAGGAATTGAAGCAAAAAACTGTTCGTTAATCTCCGCTAGCACAGTTGGCGGAATGGACAGGAGCGAGCTTTACTTTAAAGATTTTCTTACCGAGGCGAAGCATAAATCCTATATCGACAGCCACCACGCAGGAAACAGCACAGAGATGATTGCCGGGCAAACAGGCATCAAAGGACTTATAACAACCATTAGCACAGCATGTTCCTCCTCGTTGAACAGTATAATTTTCGGCTGCGATCTAATAAAATCAGGCAAGGCAAAAACCGTTATTGCCGGCGGAACCGACTCCTTATCTAAATTTACGTTAAACGGTTTCAACACATTAATGATACACGACAGGGAATTATGCCGTCCCTTCGACGAAAGCCGCCGGGGATTGAACCTTGGCGAAGGTGCTGCATACCTGGTGCTTGAAGAGAAATCAGCCGCTATTGCTGCCGGAAGGAAAATCTACGCCCTGGTTGCCGGTTATGCCAACGCAAACGATGCCCATCACCAAACTGCATCATCAGGCGATGGCAAAGGCCCTTTCATGGCAATGAAAAATGCCATTGAAATGGCAGGGATAAAGCCCAAAGACATCAATTACATAAATGTTCACGGCACCGGAACCGAAAATAACGACCTGACCGAAAGCATAGCCTTAAAACGGCTTTTTGGCGAAAAAATACCTGATTTCAGCTCAACAAAAGCCTATACCGGACATACTCTTGGCGCCGCCGGAGCCATAGAATCGGCAATCTCCATTCTTGCCCTTGACAAGTCCGTTGCCTTTCCGAACATTAATTTTAAAAGCCCGATAAAGGAAACCAGGTTAATTCCGGTCACTGAAGCAAAAAAACTAAAAAAAGCAGAGCATATCTTAACTAATTCCTTTGGCTTCGGGGGCAACGACTCATCAATAGTGTTTTCTGCCCTAAAGAAAAAAACTAGCGGGGCCAATAAGCCAAAGCTGCTGGAGAATCCAGTTTTCATAAATGGCAGCGGCTGTGTTTCCCCACAAAATACCCTGAACAACAATTACCTGCACGACAACATCCTGGAGCATGACAGAAATTTCCTCCAAATCGTAAAACCAAATTATCGCGATTTTATCGATATTAAAGTCCTGCGCAGGATGAGCAAGATCGTAAGGATGGGAATGGTTTCCTCTGCCACCGCATTGCAAGAGGCAGCGATTGAAATTCCTGACGCAATAATGACCGCAACAGGAATGGGCTGCCAAAACGATACCGAAATTTTCCTGAGCTCAATTATTGATGACAAAGAGGGCTTGCTTGCTCCTACATCATTTATCAGGTCAACACATAATACCGTTAGTGGAGCAATAGCCCTTGCCCAACAAAACCACTCATGCAACCTCACTTTTGTCCATCGTACTTTTAGTTTCGAATCGGCTTTGCTGAACAGCATGATGATGCTAAATAACAATAAGGCCAAGAATATCCTTCTTGGCGGATTCGACGAAATAACAGAAGTTAGCTGGCTTATAAAAACTAAAATAGAGTTTTTTAAGACTGATCCGATCAACAACTTACAGCTTTTTGATGATAAACAAAAAGGGGCGCTGGCCGGTGAGGGAAGTTCGTTCTTTGTTTTGTCGAATGAGGAAAACGATAAGTCTTATGCAAAGATCCTGGGCGTTTCCATGTTCTTCCGCCCAGAAAACAACGAGGAAATAAAACATAAGGTTTTAGCGTTCTTAAATCAATATTCCATGAAAGCCAAAGATGTTGACCTGGTGATCATGGGCTTTAACGGCGACCAGGAATTTGATGATATCTATAGAAATATCGAAAAGGACTTGTTTGCTGAAACTTCAAGGGCAAACTATAAACACCTATGTGGCGAATACGATACATCAGCGGCTTTTGCAACTTGGTTGGCTGCCGGGATATTAAAGGAAAATAAAATTCCCGAAGCCATCATTCGAGAGAAAACGGATAAGGATTCCATCTGCAATATATTGGTTTACAACCAGTTTAGAGGCATTAACCATAGCCTGATATTGTTGGAAAAGGTTTGATGCGCCAATCGGGGGCCGATGTGCTAACCGGGATTTGCAATCCCGGTTTCACGGACCGGCGGATTTATAATCCGCATGACTTGATAATAAAAATATGCTGATAGAAAACTTTTATAAAACACTTGATTCATCCCGTTCCGAAAGGGGCTATGTTTTCAACATTAAGCTAAAGCCCGGTCACGAAGTTTACAAAGGCCATTTCCCCGATCAGCCTGTTGTACCGGGTGTTATACAACTTCAAATCATCAAGGAACTGCTTGAGGGGCAAAAGCAACTGAGCCTGTTCATGGACAGCATTGTTCAAGTGAAATACTTACGTCCGATATTGCCGGATGAAGACACATTGCTAAAGCTTGAAGTCGGCATTAAAACCCAAACCCCTGAAAACATTAAATCGAGAATCGTTATTAGTTCCGGGGAAATCATCTTCACTAAAGCAATTATTAATTTCAGCATTGAACAACTAACAGTCCGCTAATTCGGGTCTGCTGAAAAACGCCTAACAACGTTAGATATATATTGTTACACGATTTTTGTTAATCACGAATGCGAAATTTTTCAAGGATTTATTAAAAAAGCCAGCATTTTTTCCAAAAATCTTGTTTGCTAGCCCGTTGTGCATCATCTACTTCATTGCGGCGGCTCGCAGTATTATTATACATCTTCACCTTGCGGCTTCGTATACGATGCACTACGGACTTTTTCAGCAGACCCTAATTCTGATTCCAGCCGACAGCCCAGGCTGGAGCAAGCCGGAAATGTATCGGGATACCGATCCGCAACCCTCATCTTCATTTTGCTGACACAACTGAATTAAAGTCGTTACTGTTCATAATTTCATTAGTTTTGAAAAATTATTTTTAATATCGCAGTGAAATAAATTCAACATAAATCAACAATAAAAAGATGAGAAGGACAATAATTTCAATCTTATTATTAAGTAGTGTTTTGCTTGGCTTTCAAAGCATTGCATGCACAATAATCGCCGTTGGCAAAAAGGCATCGGCCGATGGGTCGAATATAATTTCCCATACCGATACAGGGCCGGATTCAAGACTGTTCGTAGTTCCTGAAATGGATTTTGAACCGGGCGTGATGGCCCCTGTATATTGGGGAATCCAAGATGCCGAAAGAGACTTGCGCGACGATGGGGTTATCCTTGGCTATATCCCGCAGGTAGCCCATACCTACAAATATATTCAATCGGCATATTCACATATTAACGAGTTCCAGCTTGGCATAGCCGAAAGCACCACCGCCCAGCGCAAAGAACTTGTTTGCGACCGCGAAAACGGCGAACAGATAATGACCATCGAGCAAGCACAGATTTTCGCCTTGCAGAGATATAAAAAAGCACGCGATGCAGTAAAGTTCATTGGCGGCTTGATGACAAAATACGGTTTCTTGCCGTCTAGCGGCGATGGTTCCGAAACCCTGGTAATAGCTGACACCGAAGAGATTTGGGTGCTGGAAATATTCGGCGTAGGGCCGGGGTGGAAAGCCGACAGCGGCAAGCCCGGAGCAATATGGGCAGCACAAAAACTTCCGGCCGACAAGGCAAGCATGGTTCCAAACTGGAGCATCATCAAGAAAATAAACAAAAAGGACAAGGAAAACTTCATTCTTTCCAAAAACTACAAACAGGAAGCCATCGACCGTGGGTATTACGACCCGAAATCGGGCGACCCCTTTATTTGGCAGAATGCATATACTCCCTTGCCCGTAGAATATGCCACAAGCCGTTTCTGGCTTTTCCATCAAACCTTCGCGCCAAATTTAAAACAATGGCCCGACCGTTTTATGGACCAAAGCAATTATTACAAAGGCATAAGCCCTTATTTTCAAGTTGTTGAGCCTTTGTCGATTTACCCCTTTTGTATTTCACCCGAGAAAAAGATCTCTGTTCGCGATGTCATCGCTTTTCAGCGCTCTACTTACGAAGGCACTATTTACGACATGACCGGAGGCCCTGAATGGTTGGTTCCGGATGGGAAAGGCGGCTATGTTAAAAGCCCTTTGGCAACACCGTTCCCCGGCAGCGACCTCAGGAAGCTTTTAAAGATAACCTATCGCCGGCCCGTGGCACGCCACCGCGGGCATTACGGAATGGTTTTGCAGCTGCGCGATTGGCTGCCAAACGAGATAGGTGGAGTTTATTGGGTTTACCTCGACAATCCATACTTTAGCCCTTATGTCCCCATTTACGCAGGAAACCTCTCTGTTGCCGATTGTTATAAAACTTACGACCCGAATAAATACGATGAGGGATCTGCCCGCTGGGCGATAGATTTTGTTGATAACCTTGCAAACCTGAAATTCCAGGAAATTGCCAGGGATGTCCAAGATGTGAGAAAACCCTTTGAAGATAAAATGTTTAGTGAGCAAAAAACCATTGAGGAGACTGCCATGAAGCTCTACAAGAACAATCCGGAATCAGCACAGGAATTTTTAACGAACTATTCCAACGGCTTGATGAAGGATGTTACTGAGATGTTCCTTGATCTGCGGAATGAGATCATAGTGAATTATACCAATAATTTGGAGTAGGGCGGGCAAGCTACTTTGCGCCGTGCCCGAACGAGGCCGATAATTACGATTCCCAGCGGTTTGTGTATGAAGCGTTGGGCGTTTAAAAGCACTTCTTTTCGGTTTATCACTTACTTTATTTATATGTGCTGATTTTGATTTAATCACTTATTGCCCAATGATTTATACACTTTGTTGTAGAGCGTTTGTGGCTATTGTCTTATCAGGATATATTTATCTCCATTTGATTTGTAACAGCCAACAATAATTAGACTAAATACCGTTAATAAAATTAATATTTTTTTCAATTATTTTCATTGGATTTTCTTGGTCTTTAATGCTCTAAAGCTGTTTGTTCCCTCAGTTATTATTTCAGGCTGCCCAAGCACATTGAATTGGAAAATATCATTGCGCGAATAATGCCCGACAACATCAAAGTCGAGCTTGCTCATCGAAATCTCGTCTAGGTCCAGTTCGGCAATCAAAGCACCTGATTTGCCAAAAAGCGGGCCGGCAATTATTTTACCCGAAGGAGATACGATAACGCTTCCGCCGGGACAGATATCCTCATCTTCATCTTCCACAAGATGCTGATACCTGTCAGGGTACATCGCTTTTGTAAAATACTGATTGCATCCCAGCACAAAACATCTGCCCTCAAGCGCAATATGTTTCATCGTTGATGTCCATTCAGGACGGGAATCGGCAGTGGGCGCTATATAAATTTCCACTCCCATTTTATACATCGACATTCTGGCCAGTGGCATATAGTTTTCCCAACAAATCAGCCCGCCCAGCTTGCCGATTCTTGTTTGGAAACCAACAAGGGATTCCCCGCCTGCGTCGGCCCAGATCAACCTTTCGGTCCCGGTGGGCTTTATCTTCCTGTGCACTCCCAGCAAACCTTCCTTTGGGGAAATATAAAGTACTGAGCAATAAAGGCTTCCATTGCTATTCTGCTTTTCGGTAACCCCCAATACCAAATAAATGCTCAAGGATTCCGATAATTTTTCCAGCCGTTTTAAGTCATCGCTTTCCAGGTCGATGCTGTTGTCGCGATACTCGGCATAGAGTTTTCTGCCTTCAGGACTACGGCTTCCGATTCTGGCCCCGAAAGTAAAGCCGCGAGGATAACCGGGGATAAAGGATTCCGGGAAGACTATTAACTCGCATCCCATACCAGCATACTGATCACATAATTTCTCGATCTTCGAAATTGTCCTGCCCTTGTCGAAAAAAACCGGGCTCTCCTGAATCACACAGACTTTGACCTTCATTTATTGCTTATTTGGAAATAAAGCTTAAAAGTAAAAAAAAAGGTTTTAGCTAAGCTAAAACCTTTTACTCTTCGTGGAGAATATCGGAATCGAACCGATGACCTCTTGACTGCCAGTCAAACGCTCTAGCCAACTGAGCTAATCCCCCATCGTGCACCGTAGCCTTGGCGAAGGTGTACATCAAATGCCTCGAGACGGCAAAATTAAAATAATTTGTTTACTTGCAATGACTTTTGTGCTTTTTCTTCATCTTTGCCTGAAATTAATTTCTTTTCCATGAAACGATTGTTTGTAGCCGTAAAACTCATTCCCGACGATAACTTCCTGAAATCATATTATTTCTTGAAAAACAATCTGCAAACAAACATAATTAAATGGGTAAACCCCGGCTCGATGCATCTTACCCTAAAATTCCTTGGTGAGACCCCTGATGAGAAAATAAAGGAAATAAAACGGATTTTAAAAGAATTCGCCCAAGACAAGAAAGCCTTTAATGTGTGGTTCGACAAATGTGGAATCTTTGGCTCATCGTATAAACCGAGGGTAATTTGGTTTGGGGCAAGCAAAAACGAAGAGATTAAAACCCTGGGAAATCAGTTGCTCGATACATTTCACGAGCATGGCTATACTCGCGACAGCCAGAACTTCGTGCCTCATCTTACCGTTGGAAGAATAAAAAAAATAACCGACAAAAAGAGCTTCCAGGCTACACTCGACAAACTAAAAAACGAAAGGCTGCAAGAATTTAATATTGATGAGATAATTTTATATCAAAGCATATTAAAACCTGGTGGCCCGGCCTATATCGAGCTTGAGCTATATAACTTACTATAGCTTGATAAGTTTACCCTAAAAAGTCAAAGCACTATACAGCGATCACAGAAATACCTTTTAGATATCCCTGAAATCTTTCTTCTTGTTCAGTTTTAAATCCTGAAGTATTGAAGCCTTTACGTTAATGGAGAAATTCCAGCTTTGTCGCGCCCCGATGGGTATCCAGCTAAAGCGCATTTCCCAGCAATGGAGGTCGCGGTAAAGGTTTATGGAGGTATATGACAATTGGTTGTTCGTAAAGTCCCATCCCGAGCGCATCGTAAATTTCCATTTTGGGGTTATATTGATCTGCCCGTTGAAACTAAGCGTCTGTACTATGGTTTTCTCAGGTTGTTTTATGTAATCGATATAGGTTAAATTATTGGTATATGTGAAGTTATATGCCAGGTTCAACGACCAGGGGATGTTCCAATCGACATAATTCCCAGGGTTTGCGTTTATTTCGTCAATTTCGTCCTCCGTGGCGTTTTTGTCTTCTTTTTTCTTTTTCTTCTTGAAATCCTTATCGCCGAATTTCAGGTTGAAGCTTAAATTCCAGCTGGTGTTGTCAAACCTTAAAATCCTTTTGTTTATATCCCATTCATAATCCGCTGTCCTGTCTCCATCGGCGTTAAGCGCATAAGGATCCCATTTGGAGCTATATAGGAGGTTCATGTTTTTCCATAACCTCGTCCTTCCCTGAACGGTCAAAAACGACATATTCATCGAATCCTTGGCCAAATCATAACTGCCGCTTAAAGTCAGGTTGTCGATAAGTGCTATTTTTTTCATTCCTGTAACAGTATCTTTTCGCGACCTCACCTTTATTTCCAGATTATTGGCAAAGCTGAAGTTAATCCGTCCCGACTTCTGCCCCGGTGGCGAGCCATAAAGGGAGCCGTCGAATTGGGAATATATAACATCATTGCCCAGGGTATCGGCATAAGTATCATAATAGCCCCAATTGGCAGCGCCGAAGTCAGGAGTGTAGGAGAAGCCAAAACTAGGCGTAAACACATGGCGTATGGCCCTCAAGGGCCCTTTCTTGAATTTGAGCATTCCGTAAATCTTGGTCGTCATGGTTGACGAGAAACTAAAATCAACCGAATTGCGGAACCCCTGGACGGTATCGGTTTTCACATAACCCACTAGAGTATCTTTATCTCTGAACAAGGTATCACCGCTCCAGTATTTTCTTACGCTTTGGCTGTACATCCTATCAGTAAAGTTGAAGGAGGTACTGAGATTGAAGTATTTGAGCACCTTTACCGGAAGGCTTATAGGCATCTTATGAATCATTCCGTTTTGCATATTGTTTTTTATGGTGCTTGCGCTGAAGAGCATGGAATCGACCGTGCTTATGGTATTCTTGGCATTCATATTATACGAAATGCTAAGGTCTTCGTAGAACCTTTTCTTCCCGCCCTCCCTTTTAAGGGGATAAAAACGGTTTACCGCGAACGTCAACTCCGGCAGGTTGACCTCCACGGCATTTGTTTTTGTGTTCTGCCTGTGGCTTGCGTTCACTGTCAAAAAATACTTGCCCGCCCAATTGGTTTGGTATGCCACGCTCGACTGGAACTCGTTCGACAGATAGTCGTTCACGTTCACAACATTATATTTAATGAAATTGCTGCTCACAATGTTTACGTTGGCCGTAAAAGTACTGCGCGGCCTTGCCTTGGGATCCTGCCTGTGGGTCCACCGGATCCTGAAGTCCGTTGACTTCGAGAAATCGGGGGCGCCGTTGGTCCCAACCACGTTTATAGCATAACCGGCATCGAAAGACCCGCTAAACTTATATCGTTTCTTATACCTGAGCTTTGGTTTTACCGCCCAGCTGCCATGCGAATAAATATCCCCTGTTACCTGAAGGTCCATATACTCGTTTATGCCCCAATAATAACCTCCGTCCTCTAGGTAAAAACCCCGGTTTGCCGACTCGCCGTAGGTTGGTATCAAAATCCCCGATTTTCTTCCCATCTTATTGGGGAAATAACCAAACGGAACTCCCAATGGCGTCGGCATTCCCTCGATCTCCATATATGCCGGGCCGGTAATTATCTTGCTGTCGGGTATTACCTTGGCCTTTTTAAACTTGAATGCAAAATGCGGATGTTCCTCGTTGTTGCAGGTAGTATATTCCCCCCTAAAAACGTTTATGGAGTTGTCGTCGAGCTTCTTTACCTTTTGACCATGCAGGAAGCCGGCGTCGTCCTCGGTAATCACTTTCGTTATTATACCTTTTTTGGTATCAAAATTATAGGTCATTTCCCGGGCCTTGAAAGTCTGGCCTCCCTCGGTAAACTCTGGGAGGCCGGTTTTTTTCCCCGTCGAGTCGGTGATGCCCCTGGCATAAACCTCGTTAGTGTTGAAATCAATCTCGATATAAGCTGCCTTCAGGGTGATATCCTGATAGTTTATCACAGCCTCCCCATACATATAAACCTTGCGGTTTATAATGTCCTGCACTATCGAATCAACGGCTATGCGCTCCACCACCGCATCCAACGAAGCCTCGCTCTTTTTGCTTTCAAGCGAATCGCCGGTGGAGTTAAGATCGAGCAGGGTATCCTTCAAAGCAATGCCGGAACTGTCGCGCCCAACATCAGCAGTAATCACCGGCTTAAGCGAATCACTTGTAACCGTGGTGGTTGCAATTAAAGTATCAGGTTTCTGCCAAACATTCGGGGAAAAGTTTTCGGAGGCCGGGTACAATGTAAAAGCCATGGCATCGTTATTGGCAAAACAATTGATTATTAACCAAAAGCATGTTAATAAAATACCGAAGCTTGAACTTTTCCGCAAAATGGTTTAATTACTTTTGTTTATACTGAATTTATGCTAAAAATAATTGCAAATATAATTCCAAAAATTAGATTACACTCTATGAAACGTGTGTTGACTTACAGTATTGTTTTCTTATGTGCAAACCTTTTTGCGCAATACGGTTTAGGACAGGATGTAGGCAAAATAAAAACTATCGTCATAGATGCAGGACACGGAGGAAGGGATCCCGGGGCGCTTGGCCGCAAGAGCAAGGAAAAAGACATCGCCCTCGCCGTTGCCCTTAAAACAGGGCATTATATAGAGCAAAACCTAAGTGGAGTAAAGGTGGTTTATACCCGTAAGACCGACAGGTTCGTAGAGCTGCACCGCAGGGGCAAAATTGCCAACGATGCCAAAGCCGACTTGTTTATTTCCATTCACTGCAATTCAAACCCTTCCAGAAAACCCTATGGGGCAGAAACTTACGCACTTGGAGTTGAAAACAACCGCACTAACGCGAATTTGGTTGCCATGACGGAAAACGCATCTATCCTGCTTGAGGAAAATCAGGATGACATATATGACGGTTTCGACCCCAAGGCTGAGGAATCATTGATAAACCTTACCTTGTTTCAAAGCGAGCACAGGGACCAAAGCCTGGATCTTGCCAACAGAATCCAAAAACAGTTTAAAAACAGGGTGGGCCGAAAGGACAGGGGCGTCCACCAGGCCGGGTTTTTGGTTTTATGGAAAACCACCATGCCATCGGTTCTGGTGGAACTTGGATACCTGAGCAACACAACCGAAGAGGCTTTCCTCTTGTCGGCAAAAGGACAAAGTTATTTAGCATCAGCCATCTACAGGGCGGTAAAAGAATATAAGAGGGACTACGAAAGCGAAAGCGGTGCTTATGATTACCGCAAAAAAGCCATCGAAAAACAAAACGATGCCGAAAACAAGGGCCCAGGCAAAAACGGGAATACAATATCTGCAACAAACCATAAAAAAAGTGTCAAGAAAAATAGCGAACTGGTGTTCAGGGTTCAATTTTACACAAGCCCTAAAAAATTAAACAACAATGACAGCAGACTTAAATCGCTGGACAATATTTATATATATCAACATAATGGTATGTATAAATATACGTCAGGTAAATTCAACAGCCTGGCAGAGGCCGAAAAACACAAAGAAACAATAAGGAAAAAAGGCTTTGCCGATGCTTTCTCAGTTGCTTTTTACAAAGGCGAAAGAATATCCATTTCGAGGGCAAAACAAATTCTTAACGAAAAATAACATATTTTCAACTCCTAACGTTTTAATATTAACTACTTTTGAAATGATTATTGATAATCTGCATTCTCGATCAATCGAAAAAAACACATTATTATGACTATTTATAAAAAACTGTTTATAGGCATTAGTTTCATTGTTGGTATTGGATTGTTTATTTGGGGCTATAACTTCCTCAAGGGAAAAGACATTTTCAATAAGCAAACTATGATCTATGCTCAATATCACCAAGTTAGCGGATTAACAGTTGCCAACCCTGTTTTAATAAACGGCTTTAAGATCGGGCAGGTGAGCAAGATGTATTTCAACCCGGACATGTCGGGTGATATAGTTGTTGAAATGACACTTCTAAATAAATTCCCTGTCCCTAAGAATTCGCTCGCCAAAATTTACAGTGCCGACCTCATGGGCTCCAAAGCCATTGAACTGAAACTTGGCGACTCAAAGGAAATAATCCGTCAAGGCGACACCTTGATGACTTCAATAGAAGCAAGCCTGATGGACGAGGTAAACGCACAGGTTCAACCTATAAAGATGAAGGCAGAAAACCTTCTCGGCTCCATCGACTCGCTTGTTGTTGCTTTTAGGACTGTCTTTACCGAGGATGCCCGCGAAAACCTGAAACAGAGCTTCAACGACATAAAAAGAACTTTCGGCAATTTGGAAAGCACTACATCGAATATCGACAACCTTGTCCAGACAAAACAATCGGCTATTGCCTCAATACTCGAGAATGTTGATTCCCTGACTTATACCCTGCGCACCAACAGGCAACAAATAGCAAATATCATTGGTAATTTCGAGCAGATAAGCGATTCGCTCTCAAAAGCCGATATCCCGGGAACTTTTTCCCGCGCCAACAAAGCCATCGATGAGCTCAACATGATTTTAACTCAAATAAACGAGGGGCAAGGCACCGTGGGCATGCTCATGCACAACGACACCCTCTATATGGAGATTAACCGTTCGGCGGAAGAATTGAATTTGTTGTTAAAGGATATAAGGGAGAACCCTAAGCGTTATGTTAAGTTCTCGCTGTTTTAACTTCTTACCTTTTTACAAACTTGCCCCTGCCCTTGAACTTGCCGCCGCTGGCTGAGACAACAGTATAGAGCCCGGGCGACCAGCCCGAGATATCGATCCCGACATTCG
>JAADIS010000093.1 GCA_013151215.1 Chlorobiota bacterium
TATAATACCCTAAGAAAACTGGGCCAGGAGTTTAATTTAAATCATTTAATGAATTAGATTCTTGAAAAATTAACGAAACGGGATAAAATCCGGGACTCCGTCAATCCCCTACCTTCCTTTATTTACACCGTCATAGGTGCTTGAGTTGGCAGGATCAACATCCTTCATGATGTTGATCATGGCTGTTTTTTCGGCCGGAGTGGCTTTTTTAAATATATTAATAAGTTCGCTTCGTTTGGTCTCAACAAAAACCTGCAATGGGTAAAGCCCTGGTCTTTTGTCGTTTACTGCTTTGAAATGCCTTAGCGACTTCCCGCATACTGAACGCCCGGCTTCCACGTCCTCCGACATGATGTCAAGGCCTCTGCGGTGATATTCGTATAAAAACATCCTTAAATTATTATACGAGCTATTGGTTATTCCTGCCAGAAACTGATTTCTGTTTTTTGGCCCCTCGAAGGCTTGCCAGCCTTTTCTGTTTGAGTTTTGTGCCGAATTTACAACTGATTGCGCTTTTTCATAAAACGGGTCGCCGCCATAGAGAGAAAAAGTATCGAAGTCAAGGCCCAGCATTAAATAGGAATAATAAGCAAGTATGGAAGTCAAGTTGTCAGTATATGTATTTTCAACAAACTCCATCGATTGATAGGGGATATATTTAAAATGTATATCATTGTCGATCATATTGATGACAGGGCTGGCATAATCGCTTTTGTAAACCGGCCGCTGCAAAACAATATTTAAGGTGCCGGAGAACTCATCGCTGCCTTTAACGCCGGTAATTGTAAAAAGCATGGTGCATTGTATGCGTTCTTCCATCTTGAAATTATATCCCGACCATTTCCGGTTATTCATGAACTCGAACATCGACTTTTGCATCGCGTCAAAGATGCTAGGGTCAACTCCCCGAATGCCTTGCAGTTGAACGCTGATATCACAAAGAAATTCCTGTGCTGACATATTGATGGTCAGAAAGAGGGAGAAAATTGCAATTAGTATTCGCTTATGCATGATATTCTTTCTTATTTATTATCGAGTAAATTCATGATTGTTTGAACAATGTCAACAGCCACCTGGCTTTTGTCTTTTAAAGAAAACTCCATACAGTTTTCTTTATTGTCTATAATGGAAATCTTGTTCGTGTCGTGGCTAAAACCTGCTCCATCGTCCTTCAGCGAATTCAGGACTATCATATCAAGGTTCTTGGCCTTTAGTTTTTTAATCGCATTTTTTCTTTCGTTATCAGTTTCCAGTGCAAAACCGACCAGGAACTGATTTTTCTTCTTGCTTTTTCCAAGAGATAGAAGGATGTCTTTAGTAGCCTCTAGTTCAATTGATTGTAATCCGTCCTCTTTCTTTATCTTCGATCTTGCCTTATGCGATGGAGTAAAATCGGCTACCGCCGCCGAGAGCACGCTTATTTTTGCAGATGGAAATATTTCCATGCATTTTTGATGCATTTCAGATGCAGTTCGGACTTCATGGATCTTTATTCCGTGATTAAGCGGTTTTTCATGGCTTGGCCCCAGCACCAGATCAACATCGGCACCAAGATCGGCAAAGGCATCGGCAATTGCCACGCCCATTTTTCCGCTACTGTGATTGCCTATAAACCTGACAGGGTCGATGGGCTCGTAAGTTGGGCCTGCATTCACAAGCACCTTCTTATTTTTCAGGGGCTTTTTTTTTTCGAAGTGATCTTTAATGATCTCAAAAATCATTTCCGGTTCCTCAAGGCGCCCCATGCCTTTAAGCCCGCTTGCCAGCTCGCCTTCAACAGGTTCTATAAGTCGATAGCCTATTGATTGCAGCTTCTTTATGTTCTCTTGGGTTGTAAGGTGATGATACATGTCAAGATCCATCGCCGGTGCGAAAAATATCGGGCAGCGTGCCGACAAGACTGTAGTCAAAAGCAAATTATCGGCAATGCCATGTGCCATTTTCCCCATGGTATTGGCCGAAAGCGGCGCCACCAAGTATAAATCGGCCCAGAGTCCAAGATTGACATGGCTGAACCAACTACCGTCGCCGCGTTTATGAAATTCGTGCAATACCGCATTCTCGCTCAAAGTGGCAAGAGTTAGTGGCGTAACAAACTCTTTTGCGAAAGGTGTAAGAAGAATCCTGACCTCGGCTCCCGATTTTTTTAGCAGCCTAATCAAAAAAGGTATTTTATAAGCAGCTATGCTACCTGTGATACCAATCAATATTTTCTTGCCCTTTAGCATTTTGTTCTAGAAATTTGTTGAAGCAGTCTTATGTGGATTCCTGATATAAATCTGCTCGTTTAAAAATTCATGAACGGCGATCAGGGTCGGTTTTGGAAGCTTTTCATAGAATTTTGCGATTTCTATTTGCTCGCGGTTCTCGAATACTTCTTCCAAATTATCAGTAGTTGACGCAAACTCGGCAGTTTTTTGGTCTAGCTCGCTTTTCAGTTCCGCCCCTATCTGATTGGCACGTTTGGCTAGAATAGCAACAGTCTCATAAATGTTCCCGGTCTGTTCGTAAAAAGCATCTTTTTGACGCGTTACCGCAGTGTTCTCGGTTTTTACCTTTTTATAATCCATTTTATATTATTGTTATATATGTTTTCTTGCATTAGCGCTAATACTCTCAACTTCTTTTAAATACTCGCTTTCGGGGTATTGGTTTTTTAAGTTGTTATACGATTCTATGGTTTTCTCGTATCTGACCTTTTTCTTCGTATAAATACTTTTTTCGGCATATTCATAATAAGCCTTTGTTATATAATACATTATCTCTTCACGATAATCCGTGTCGGGATAATCTTCCATCAGGTTCTCGAACGACCTGATGGCAGCTTGATAACTCTCCATACGGTAATACATCTTGGCAATATCGTAATCCTTTATTTCAAGCTTGTCGCGAAGGTCGTCCATCAGGCGCGTAGCTTCCTTTACCCTGCTATCCTTAGGATATTGGTCTATATAATCCTGCAGTTCCTTCAGCGCCGTAAAAGTACTGGTTTGGTCAAGCGTAGATCGAGGCGAATCGAGATAATTGCAATATGCGCTTGTAAAAGCTGCTTCTTTAACATGTTCGCCCCGGGGGTAAAGCTGTGTATATTGCTTATAATAATAACTGGCTATATTATAGTCTTTTAATTGAAAATAACAATTGGCCGTATAATACGTAAGCAACTCACCCTTAGGTGTTCCGCGGTGTATAGCCCTTAAAATGTCAAAAAATTGCAATGCCCTTGTGAAGTTGCCCGCCTCATATAGGTCGATGGCAGTTTCGTATTTTAATTCGTTATTGCTGCTTTTAAGTGTTTTTTGATATCCGTTACAGCTAAAGGTAACTGTCAATAAACCAGCAATTAACAATAAAAATGTTGCTTTCCTAAACATTGCGCAAAAATAGAATAAATTGTTGAAGTACAAAACGTAAAACAGTAGTGAATATTTCATAAAAAAACTTAATGGCCTTTTTCTTTTTTCCCCCGATAGGCCTGCCTCTTGAATAAGCTGGTATAATGTCCTGTTCCAATGCGCATAAACAGCTCTTTAAGGCTTTGTAACATGCCCATCGTCAAATACTCGCAAAATTAATAATAAGTAGCCATCATCCTGATAATCAGTACTTGGCGGCTTTAATGCCTTTCGGCTCTGCAAAAAACAAAAACTATACGAACTATTGGCACATAAAAATCACTTAAATATTAATCTGCAGGAGAAATGCACAAAACAAAGTAACGTTTTAAGGTTTTTCATATCTTTACCACTTGAAAAAACTAAAATATAAAAATGGAAGTAATAAATACCAAGATACCTGATTTATATATTGTTAAGCCACGAGTGTTTGAAGATCACAGGGGCTATTTTTTTGAATCTTATAATAAGGAAGTGTTTTTGCGCAATGGTATCGACCAGAACTTTGTTCAAGATAACGAGAGTAAATCGTCGAAAGGTGTTTTGCGCGGACTCCACTTTCAAAAGCCGCCTTTTGCCCAGGGAAAACTCGTAAGGGTTATGCAAGGTGCCGTTCTCGACGTTGCCGTTGACATAAGAAAAAACTCCCCAACTTATGGCCAATGGGCCTCGGTTGAACTTACCCAGGACAATAAATGGATGTATTGGGTGCCGCCCGGGTTTGCGCATGGTTTTGTTACTCTGGAAGATAGCACTGTTTTCTTCTATAAATGTACCAACGTTTATAATAAGGAATCGGAAGGCTCTATTCTTTGGAACGACCCTGATTTAAATATAAATTGGCAGATGGAAAATCCAATTTTATCCGATAAAGATAAAGTAAGCCCTCTGTTTAAAGATTTTATTAGCCCATTTTAATTAGATTTTTTTTCAGTTTTATAACATTTTAATGCAAGGATACCCCATTTCTGTTTAAGAAGATATATATCTTTGCCGACTTCAATTATTTTTTCTCCATGAACAAAATTCTATCGTATTTACTGCTTGCCTTCGTTATTGCCGCTTTGGTGATTGGAATCGATTTTTGGAAAGAGAAGCGCGACGGAAATTTGCCCGGCAAAAATGAACAATACTACAAAATTGTGGCTTTGCCCACTCCCGATACACTGGATTTTGCCGGTGAAGAAGTACCCTTGAATTTATTTTATGCTAAAGAATCACTGGATAAAGAATTGTCAATCAATACATATTGGCATTCTTCCACTTTGCAGTTGATGAAAAAAACTCATCGGTGGTTTCCTTTAATAGAGGATATTTTAAAGAAGAACAACATTCCCGACGATTTTAAATATTTGGCTGTAATTGAAAGTGGATTAAGCAACGTTACGTCTCCTGCCGGAGCTAAAGGTTATTGGCAATTGATGAAGGGAACGGCAAAAGATTATGATTTGCAGGTAGATAAATATGTTGATGAACGTTATAACGTGAAAAAATCTACGGAAGTTGCTTGTAAATATTTGCAGAAAAGTTACGATAAATTTGGAAGTTGGACCATGGCTGCTGCATCCTATAATGCGGGTATAACGGGAATGCTGAAACAGATAGACCGCCAAAACGAGAAATCCTACTACGATTTATTGCTAAACGATGAAACGGCTCGCTATATTTATAGGATATTGGCTACAAAACTGATTTATGAAAATCCTGAAAATTATGGTTTTTATCTTGATGAACAGGATTATTATGAACCTATTCCAACTAAGATTGTGGAAGTTAAAACCAGTATTGAAGATTGGGCTGATTTTGCTTCCCAACAAGGTATTTCATATAAACTATTGAAATATTTCAATCCCTGGCTCCGTCAGAAAGATATTAAAAACAGGAAGAAAAAAACATATTATATCGAGATTCCCGAAGAGCCATATAACATGACCCACATTGCTCGAAAAACTAATAAACAATAATATTTAAGTGCTGGATAAAGATAATATACTTGAGGTTTTAGGGGCAAGGGTTCATAACTTGCGCGATATCGACGTGATTATCCCGCGCGACCGCCTGGTAGTCGTTACCGGTTTGAGTGGCAGCGGTAAATCGTCCCTGGCTTTCGACACCATTTATGCCGAGGGCCAAAGGCGCTATATGGAAACCCTTTCGGCCTATGCGCGCCAATTCATAGGCAGCATGGAACGCCCTGACGTTGATAAGATCAACGGGCTAAGCCCTGTCATCAGCATTGAGCAGAAATCAGTAAACAGGAACCCAAGGTCAACCGTTGGTACAATAACCGAAATCTACGACTTCCTTCGTCTGCTGTTTGCCAGGGCTTCGGATGCATATTCTTATAATACGAATGAGAAAATGGTGCAATATTCCGAAGATCAGATAGTTGATGCCATATTAAATGAATTTGACGGAAAGCGCATTACTTTTTTGGCATCCCTTGTAAAAGGGCGAAAAGGACATTATAGGGAACTTTTCGAGAATATCCGGCAACAGGGTTTCCTGAAGGTCAGGACCGATGGGGTGATACGGGAGATTGCTTTCGGGCTGCAGCTCGACAGATACAAAATCCACGATATCGAATTGGTTGTTGACAGGCTAAAGGTTAGCCTGAAAGACGAAAAACGAATAAAGAAAACAATAGCCACCGCAATGAAGCACGGAAAGGGCGTGCTAATGCTTTTGGAAGACGGATCTGAAAAAATCAGGCATTTTAGCAGCAAGCTCATGTGCCCCGAAACAGGGATTTCTTATGATGAACCGGAACCAAATACGTTTTCGTTCAACTCCCCTTATGGCGCTTGTCAAAAATGCAAAGGTTTGGGTGTGGTGTCGGAAATCGATTTGAGAAAGGTAATGCCCGATATGAACCTTTCGATTAAAAAAGGCGGGATCAAACCTTTAGGTGATTACAAAAACTCATGGGCATATAACCAATTGGAGACCATAGGGTTAAAACATGGTTTCGACATAAACACGCCCCTTAAGGATATTCCTGACAAAGGGATGCAAACAATATTGAAAGGTTCGGAAGAGACTTTTGAAATTAAAAAGGAGTATTTGGGAATCACGCGCTCCTATTCCCTTTCCTTCGAGGGGATAATAAAATATATAGAGAATTACAGCAACGACAGAACCTCGCATGCCTCCAAAAAGTGGGCCGACGGATTTATGAACAAGCATATCTGCCCGGAATGCAAAGGTGCAAGGCTTAAAAAGGAGGCTTTGTTTTTTAAGGTTGCCGGTAAGAACATCTCCGAATTGGCAAACATGGACCTGCTGAATCTTAAAAAATGGATTGAGGGTATTGATAACCAGCTTAGTGATAAGCAGCTGAAGATTGGCAGGGAGGTTTTGCGCGAAATAAGGACCCGTTTGGATTTCCTGTTGGAAGTCGGTATTGAGTATTTGAACCTGAACCGTCCTGCCAGGAGCCTCTCGGGTGGCGAGGCACAGCGGATAAGGCTTGCAACGCAAATAGGTTCGCGGCTGACATCGGTTTTGTACATTCTTGACGAGCCTAGTATCGGTTTGCACCAAAGGGATAATCATAAACTGATATATGCCTTGAAAGATTTGCGCGATATCGGGAATTCAGTCCTCGTTGTGGAACATGACAAGGACACTATCCTCTCTGCCGACTATGTCATCGATATAGGGCCGGGGGCAGGTCGTCATGGCGGAAGAATTGTTGCGGTAGGAAGTCCTGAGGAAATTGTTAAAAACGGAAGCATTACCGCCGATTACCTAAACGGTAAGCGCAAAATCAGGATTCCTGAAAAAAGAAGAGTAGGGAGCGGCAAATCATTGAGGATTTTTGGCGCATCAGGAAATAACCTCAAAAATGTCGATGTCGTATTCCCGATCGGTAAATTGATCTGCGTAACGGGGGTTTCCGGGAGCGGAAAGTCCACCTTGATAAACGACACTTTGTATCCGATACTCAACGCTCACTTTTTCAGGGCCTTGAAAGAACCATTGAGTTATGATAGAATCGATGGCTTAAGGAATATCGATAAGGTTATTGCCATCGACCAATCGCCCATAGGCAGGACGCCAAGGTCGAACCCCGCAACTTATACGAAAGTTTTTGATGAGATTAGGAGACTTTACGGTAATATCCCTGAAGCAAAAATCAGGGGCTATAAACCGGGAAGGTTTTCGTTTAACGTTAAGGGAGGCCGGTGCGAGAAATGCCAGGGCGCAGGGATACGGACTATTGAAATGAACTTCCTGCCCGATGTTTATGTCCCTTGCGACGAATGTTACGGCAAGCGCTATAATCGTGAGACACTGGAAGTTAGGTTTAAAGGTAAATCGATTAACGATGTTCTGGATATGACTATCAACCAGGCAGTCGAGTTTTTTGAAAGCATACCTAAGATTATCGTTAAGCTGAAAACGCTCCAAGATGTAGGGCTTGGTTATTTAACGCTGGGCCAGTCATCTACAACAATCTCGGGCGGCGAGGCACAAAGGGTAAAACTTGCCTCCGAACTGTCGAAAAGAGATACCGGCAATACGCTCTATATTCTTGACGAACCGACCACGGGGCTTCATTTCGAAGATGTAAATGTTCTGTTAAAAGTTTTAGACCGGCTTGTAGATAAGGGCAATACGGTAATAATCATAGAACATAATATGGAGGTTATCAAAGTTGCCGACCATATTATCGACATGGGCCCCGAGGGCGGCAACAGGGGCGGTGAAGTTGTTTGTCAGGGCACACCCGAACAAATTATAAAAAACAAAGTGAGCCATACTGCGAAATATCTTGCCATGGAATTGAAATGATTTTCTTTCAGTTTTTCAAGACTGCTCAAATAGTTTGCAGTACTAATATAAAAAAGTTTATAATAGTAATATAGACAAGTTTGCATTTCTAATATAGGACATGTATATTTGCTGTAAATTTTTGTATCATGATACTGCGAAATGATTTAGAGCGAGTTATATTAAAGCAGCAGATAGATTTAAAGAAAAAACTTGGTGTTGAGCGTAATCTTACTCCAAAGATACTTGATAATTTTGCCACGATAATCACTGGGGTTCGCCGAGGCGGCAAATCTACTGTTGTCAGACAGTTTTTAAAAAATGAAAAACCCGTTTATTATTTAAACTTTGAGGAAATAAGTTTGGTTAACTTTGAACTTTCCGATTTTACTCAACTGGAGGATTTATTTTATAAAACTCTTGGAGAGGAAGGCGTTTTTTATTTTGATGAAATACAGTTGGTTGAAGGATGGGAACGTTATATCCGCCAATTAGTTGACGAAAGCAAAAAGGTTATAATCACGGGATCGAATGCGTCGATATTAAGCAAGGAGCTGGGCACTCATTTAACAGGAAGGCACATAAGTTTGGAGTTGTTTCCTTTTTCATATGAAGAATTTCTAAGATTGAAAAAGAAAAATCATTCGATGGAATTATTCGGGGATTTTTTGAGACACGGTGGGTTTCCCGAATATTTAAAGAGCAGGGATTCTGATATTTTACGAAATCTCTATAACGATATTTTTTATCGCGACGTACTTCATAAAAATAGGCTTCGTAATGAGTTGGCACTAAAAACTATGCTATATTTTCTCTTGTCGAACATAGGTAAGGAAATATCGTATAATAAATTGAAAAAGTTGATAGGTGTTGGTTCGGGAAATACCGTTAGCCAGTTTATCGATTATTTTGAACAGGCCTATTTGTTGTTTGCCGTAAAGAAATTCGATTACTCCTTGAAAAAACAATTGGTAAATCCAAAAAAGGTTTATTGTATCGACAATGCCATTGTTGGCTCAAATGCATTTAGTTTTTCGGAGAATAGAGGACGCATGCTCGAGAATGCAGTTTTTCTGGAATTGCTGAGAAATGGGAAGAATATTTTTTACCATAAAAACAAGGCCGAATGCGATTTTGTTATTATGGATAAATTAAAAATATCCGAAGCCATACAGGTTTGTTATAAACTTGATTTCGCCACCAAAGAAAGAGAGATAAATGGTGTTTTGGAGGCAATGAATGAATATAAACTCGACAAAGCACTTATATTAACATTCGACCAATCCGATAATTTTCATATTGATAATAAACTTATTGAGGTCAAAGCTGTTGCCGATTGGCTGCTGGCATAGTTATTTAAAAGCCATTTCAACTGCCTTTTCAGCATGAATTCTTGTTGTATCGAAAACCTCAATGTTTACATCACCGCTTTTTATTAGCAAAGGAATTTCTGTGCATCCGAGTATTGCTCCTCGTGCTCCTTTTTCATTCAGTTTTTTAATGATATTCTTGAAAATACCTCGCGAAGAATACTTTATAATGCCCTGAACCAGTTCATGATATATAATATGATGAATTTTATTTCTGTCGTCCTCGTCGGGAGTTATTACTTCAATGCTATTGTCATTTATAATCTCATAATAAACCTTGTTCGATTTCCAACTCATTACTCCTATTAAACCAATAACTTTCATATTCCTGTTTTTAATTCAGGTTGAAAATCAGTTTTTTAGTAAAAATCCCTTCTGTGCTATAAACCTGTATAAAATAGAACCCATCTTGTAAATGGAGTTTTAAACTTATTGAAACAGAAGAATTTACATCGGTAAAGTTCTCCTCCATCACTAAAATTCCTGATAAGGAATATATTTTAATTTTATGGATTTTAATCTGATTGTTAGCATTTAATTGAAGAATATTGTTGGCAGGGTTAGGAAAAATACTGATTGAATCCAGTGACTTATTTTCTTTCCAGCCGGGCATAATTTCTGCTCCGACGCCAAAATATTCAATTCCTCCTGCATAATTCCCCACTAGCATCTCTGCCTTGCCGTCCTTGTTTAAATCAGCAATTGCCGCTGAAGTTCTTAGGCCCCTGTCGAATGAAACATTGCTGGTGTCCAGCACTTGATCTAGTTTATCGGACAGCATAAATTCCCCTCCCAAATTATTGTCGATATCTTCGTAATAGTGTATCAAACCTTGCTCCGACCCGACAATTAGCTTTGTAGCCCCATCAGCCAGGCGGAAAAAGTGCGGACTGCTGTAACCGTAGTACGAAACATTATAGTCTGTTACGTTTATTTTCCCAAGGCTGTCCGTAATAAAAACAAAATCAGGTGATTGAGCATTTCCTTCATTGTGATAATAATTTATGTTCCCGTTTTTTTCTCCAATTATCAAATCCTTTAACCCGTCTTTGTCGAGATCGAAAAGTTGGGGATAACTGTATTCGCCGACATCAATATTGAAGTAGTTGGTATCGGAGATCTCAAAGTCGTAGTTCCCTTTATTTATACTTAAAACTACTCTTCCATTGCTGTTACCAGCTAAAATATCCGGCAGGCTATCAGCATTAATATCGGCCAGTGCGGGCGCAAGGCCGAGCATGTCCTCAACCCAAAAATTACCGATGTCCTTTTTCCACAATTGATATTTAGGCTTCTGGGTCGTGCCTGTATTTTTATAAAAATCTATCCTTGATCGAAATATGGAATGCAGGAAATGTGCCGCATCGTAATAAGAGGATAGGTAATATCCGTAATTTCCGATAATAAGGTCATTGAGGTCGTCCTTGTCGAGGTCGTAAACACAAATATGCGCCTCTGTACCGAAGTCGAGCATTTCCTTTTGAAGGAAGTTTTTCGAATATAGATTGAATATTGGTTTATTATTGTCCCCGTAGTTCAGGTAAAGCCATACGCTGTTTTTATTTTGGGATTTGCTGAGGCTGGGGTCGAAAGTGGAGACCAGTAAGTCTTTAAGCCCGTCGTTGTTCACGTCTATATAACTGGATACGGGCATAGAGAACAAAGTTGTTTTTTCAGATGTTGCGGGGAAAAGTGTGTCGTACGAAGTCATTATGGCCTCTTCCGGGCTACCGCCGTTGTAAAGGGCAAATAAAGAGGGGTAGTCGATGTCGCCCAGGAGCAAATCAACCAAGTTGTCGGCATTTAGGTCAAGCAATAAGAATGTTGAGCCCGTATGGCGGTCTTTTTCGATTATAGGATTTAAATCCGTAGTGTTCCTGCAAGTATCCAAATTTAGTTTATTGGATTCTTCGCTTTCGCCAAAATAGCCCCAGCAAGTTTCGGTGCGCTCAAAGCTTAAGGAGTCGGGTATTCCGTATAATTCCATGGACATGTTCCTGTGCAGATCGACAAAAGTGCCCAAGGTGCTGAAAGTTAACAAATCTAAGTCGCCATCGTTATCAATATCGTAAATCCCGGGATAGTCAGCATAGGTAACAAATATATTTGTGTAGCCACCGCCCTGGAAAGAAGTCAGGAAGGGACTTACTACCAGGTCGAACTTCAATACATCGGTAGAAACGTTTTCATAAACTTTAATTCCTGCCCAACCGGGCGAATAAGTAAAAATATCTGTTTTCCCGTCCATATTATAATCGGCGAATATCACCCAATTATAAAGTTCCGGGAAAAGCGAGGAATATTCGGGAGCGAATACATACTTTATTTCGTTTGGCCCGCCATCGTTCAGGAAGCAATATGTCCGGTTTCCTCTTACATCGTTTTGCGCTATATTAAACACTCCATCCCTGTCAAGTGCAAACAAGTCCATTTTGCCATCTAAATCAATGTCAATTTCGCCAAACTGCATTGAGTTCATTCCTCCCGCCCAGGGATATTTTAATGGAGTAGCACTATTAAATACCTGAGGCTCAGATTGGCCAATTAAGGTATAAAAACAGCAAGATGACAATATATAAAGTAGAAAAATGGTTTTCCCCATAAAATATCAAATAAATAATTTCCCCAATATGGAGATAGTTTCAAGGCTCTAAGATAAATCAAAATCCTTTTGATATCATATAAGAATATCGCTTTAAATATTTACTTTTGGAAAAAATTCCGATATGCCAAAAATTTTAGTTGCGGACGATGAAAGCAGCATCCGCAGAACGATAAAAGATATACTCGAATTTGAGAAATACGATGTTGAATTGGCATCGAATGGCCTGGAAGCCTACGAACTTTTTGAAGCCAATGATTTCGATGCTGTTTTGCTCGATATAAAAATGCCCGAGCTTGATGGTATCGAGGCACTTGAGAAAATGATGAAGATTAAGGACGTTCCCGTTATCATGATTTCCGGGCATGGGACCATAGAGACCGCTGTTGAGGCAATTAAAAAAGGCGCATACGATTTTATAGTTAAGCCCCCCGATTTAAACAGGCTTTTGATAACTTTGAGGAATGCCATCGACAAGACGGATTTGATTAGCCAGACCAAGCAGCTCAAAAAAGAAGTTGACAAGAAATATGAGATAATCGGCGGAAATTCCAAAGTCATCGATTTAAAAACAATGATAGGGAAGGTGGCCCCCACCAATGCCCGTGTGCTTATTGCAGGTGAGAACGGGACCGGTAAGGAGCTGGTAGCAAGGCAGCTGCATCTTCAAAGCGAAAGAAGTAAGTCGCCGTTTATCGAGGTCAACTGTGCGGCTATACCTTCCGAGCTAATTGAAAGCCAGCTGTTCGGTCACGAAAAAGGCTCTTTTACCTCTGCGGTCAAACAGCGAAAAGGCGATTTTGAGCTGGCTAATGGAGGCACCTTGTTTTTGGATGAAGTAGGCGATATGAGCCTTTCGGCCCAGGCTAAGGTTTTACGTGCTTTGCAGGAAAACAAAATAATGAGGGTTGGTGGCGAAAAGGAAATTTCTGTAGATGTTAGGGTTATTGCTGCTACCAACAAAGATTTGAAGAGTGAAATAAAAGCAGGTCGTTTTCGCGAGGATTTATATCACCGTTTGAGTGTGATTGTTTTCGTTGTCCCACCTTTGCGAGAGCGAAAAGATGACATTAAATTGCTGGCAACTCATTTTATAGAGCAAATATCGCTCGCTGCCGGAAAAAAGACCGGAAAAATCAGCGATGATGCAATCGAATTACTGAAAACCTATAACTGGACGGGCAACATACGCGAACTGCAAAATGTTATCGAGCGCCTCCTGATATTGGGGTCGAGCGAAATTAGCAGCGATGACATCGAGAAGTTCGTGAAGCCGCTTATGATTGGTTGATTCACGAAAAGATCCCTTTTATTGGCCCCTGATCAATAAATCAGTCTATCGGCTGTTTTATAAGGAGTATTTACGCCAGTAAAATTGTGTAAATAAAATGACGACAGGGTAAATTTCCAATCGGCCAAGTATCATATAGAATGAAATTATATATTTCGCCATAAGTGGTATATGGGCAAAGTTTGAAGCAGGGCCGACGTTGCCAAGTCCAGGGCCTATCCCGCCCATGGCGGTGGCAATAGAACCTATGGAGCTTGCCCCATCCATTCCGGTAAAAATCAGTAATATACTTCCCGTTACAAATGCAATGAAGTACCATAAGACAAAAGTTAGGATCTTGTTGTTATTGGTCTCGCTTATGTGATTATTGTTAATTTTTATTGCACCTACCAAATGAGGGTGCAAGGCTCGCTTAAATATCAGCTTAATGTTTTTCAGCACTACTATGTGCCTGGCTATTTTTATTCCTCCCGCCGTAGAACCAGTGCTGCCACCAACAAACATAAGTAAAAATATTATCCCTAAACCCAAAGGTGGCCATAATAAATAGTCGGTAGTGGCAAAGCCGGTGCATGTAATTATCGAACTTGCCTGGAAAAAGCCTTCCCTGAACGAATGCTCCAAGGTCCTGGGGGTTTCTAAATATAGAATTGTTGTCAGTACCAAACCGGCGATAATTATAATACCAAGATAATATCTTAATTCCTCGTTCAGCTTTATCTTGCGGAATTTTCTCAGTACAGAAAAGTAATAGATCACGAAATTAGTCCCGGCAAGAATCATAAAAATCATTATAACATATTGGATATAAGGCGAATAACCGGCAATGCCGTCATTCTTTGGTGAAAAGCCGCCTGTGGCAACAGTACCAAAAGCATGACAAATACTCTCGAAGGTGTTCATGCCTCCCAATTGCAGGAGAATGATCTCGGCCACGGTGATGCTAATATAAATTACCAATAAGCGATAGCCCTCCGATTTTATCCTGGGAATAATTTTTTCCTGTAAGGATGATTCAAGTACAAATAAATTATAGTTGCCTATTCTAAGCGATGGCATGATTATTATTACAAGCACTATAATTCCGATTCCTCCTATCCAATGTGTCAAGCTCCTCCAGAACAGAATTGATTTTGGTAGCCTTTCTATATCAGTTAGTATTGATGCACCTGTTGTGGTGAAGCCCGAAACAGACTCGAAGAATGCATCGGTAAACGAATTAAAATATCCTGAGAAATAATAAGGTAGCGCACCTGATAGCGAGACAAGCACCCAGGACAGTGTTACTGCCAGGAACGCACTTTTGGGTACCATGGCGGGATGTTCTTTTTTCCTTCCCTTTGCAAGGAACAACAATAAAGCAAAGAAATAACTTATAAGGGCTGCAATCAAAAATGGGTATGGTGATTCGTCATAAATAACTGCTATTGTTGAACATAATAAGATTGCAGTAGCAGAAATCAACAAACTTCGTGTCAATATCTTGAAAACCACTTGAAAATTCACATGGCAAATTTAATAAATTGCTACATTAAAAAAGCAATTGTTTCCGATGTTTATGCTGGATGTTTTAGCCTGGGAAGCCCCAATTGAAATTGTATCCGATATTCCACTCGATAAACAGAGTATCTTGAGGCCGTTTTAGTGATGGTCGGCCAGTTTAATCATTGTCGCCCTCGTCTTTTTCCTCACCGCCTTCGTTGTCGTTGTCACTTTTCTCTGCTTTCTTCATAACTTTTCCGTCGGGTGCTATTGCCACTTCCATATCGTTCCCGTCTTGTTCCATTTGAAGTTCAAACACTTTTCCCTCAGGGGTTTCCGATACTTCAGCCTCTTCGATATCAAAGCCTTTAAACTCGTTGTCGATTGTAGTTTTGACGGCCGTGGGCAGTTCGGAGGCTTTAATTTCATATTCTGTTTCCATCCATTTGCCATCACTGTCGAAATTGGCCGAGTACTCTTTGCCGTTCATCTTGAATTCAGCTTCCCATTCATGCTCGTTCTCTTTGTCCCATTTTACTTTTTTGGCATCCGGGAACTTTTGGGCAAAGGATAATCCTGTTTTTGCAGGAACATTTTCTTTCTGCCCACAGGCCTGCAAACTAAATATTGCTGCTACGGCAATCAATAAAACCAGTTTCTTCATTTTTATTGCGTTTTAAAATTTATAAGGCAATAATAAATGATGAATCTAAAGAAATGTTCAAGAAGAGTTTTATGTTTATTTTTTAAGATAAAACAGTTTCCCGGTAGCCAAAAGACCTATAAAAACAAAGACTGCGAACACCAAGCTGCTCAATGCCAGTTGCATGCCGCCGGAAATAACATGTCCGCTGGTACAGCCACCTGCCATTCTTGCGCCAAAAATCAAGACAAACCCACCCACAAAGGCCCAAACGATCCTGTTTGCTGCCGAAGGTCCTTTATATTTTAGCCAATTGCTATGTATCAGAGTGAACTTGAATTCTTTTTTAACGAGCGAGATTATCAAACCTGCCAACAAGGCTCCGGCAAGGAAGATCATTTCCCAGTTTCCTGCTGCTTGTATCTTGGTATAATAAGGGTTGTTGGTTATGCCCGACAATAAATCAGCAACATAAGGAAATGTTGTTGATGCCCCTATTGGTCGGTTGGTGGTTGCTGAGGCAAAGACTATAGCGTTTAATACTGCCAGCCCTATTCCGGTATATAGCCATCGCAAATCTTTTTTCTTCTCGATTTTATGAAGCCATAAAGCCAGGCCGATAAAAAGCAGGCCAAAAACAAAAACCAATAAATAAAAGACAAAACCGAATCCCGTTATGGAGTTTAGGGATATCTTGCCAAGATCCGGGCCCAGGATGCCTTGGATGCCGGGAAGCACAAGAGTGAAGGCAAGCCCGCCAAACAAACCGCCTGCAATGCCTATCAGGGCATCAACAGAGCCTTCGCCAAGGGATACCGCCAAGGTGCCCGGGCAATAACCAAGTATGGCCATGCCGATTCCGAAGATAAGCCCGCCAAGAATAATGCCTCCCAGGATAAATGGCTTTACATGAAAAGAAGCCAATCCCAGGCCGATCTCAACATTCAACAATATTACGCCCAGCCCTATTGCCATGGCGATGGCTTTTGCCACTGCAAGGTTCTCCAGCGTTGCCATCCCGCTGATGACATTGAAGCGGTTCAGGTTTGCATTTACCAATAATGCACCGAACAGCAATCCGAAAAATAAAATAAGTAGTTCCATTCTGTAAATTTTATTGTTATTTATTAATATTTATTTCACCCGATTTTTTCAGCACGTATTTCGACAATAAAGGACCGATAAACTCATGGATTATGGTTGCGCCCATTATTACTCCCGACAATATATTTGAGAATCCCTTAAAGAGAGGTTCAACGCCAACCAATAAGGCCAGGCCCAATACTATACCCCCTTGGGGTATCAACCCCCCAAATGCGTATTTCTTAACCTTATCCGACATGTTCAAATAATGAGTCCCTATGAACATGCCAATATATTTACCCCCGGATCTAAATATGATGAATATAAGTATCAGAACCAATACTACTAGCCCCGATGAATCGAAGTTGAAGTGCATTGCGCTGAAAATAAAGAATATAAGGAAGAATAACTCTTCCAGGTCATCTCTTGTTATGCTTATTATCTTTTCATTCTGCTTGTTGAAGTTACGAACTATAAACCCAAGGGTAAGAGTTGAGAACATTTCGTCAAGCTTGAAATAAATTGCCAATCCAAATGTTAAGGAAAGAAAACCCAGGAAAATCACCAGCATCGGATTTCGGAACGATACTTTTAAAATAGATATTGTCTTGTTGAAGGCAAAGCCCACTATGCTGCCCAGGGCAACCGCTCCTATTATCTTGTATAAGATAGTGTAGCTGATGTGTAAGGTCGAGAGGCTCCCTCCTCCCAAAATCGTCCTTGAAATAGAAAAACCGAAGCTGAACAATATCAATGTTATTATGTCGTCGAAAGCGGCGGCGCCCAATATTGATCTTGTTACAGGGCCTGATGCTTTATACTCATGAATAACGGCAAGTGTGGCCGAAGGGTCCGTAGGGGCAGCCAAAGAGGCCAGCAATAAGCTGAAAGCTATTCTCACATCCGTTCCCATATTTGAGAAAGCTAATAGGCCGCTTATGAGGAAGAAAACCAAGAATATCAAAATAAAGGCTCCCAAAGACTCGAAGGCCGCTAGCTTGAAATATTTTTTCCCGCTCGACTTTAAGTCGGAAACGGAAAAATTACTGCCTATTTCAAATGTGATAAAAGCCAGGCAGAATGTTGTGATGGTGTCGGCATTGGCCGAAAATTCAGGAGGTATGAATTGTATGATTTCAGGGTTTAACAATAAGCCTGCCGCCAGATAACCGACAATTTTAGGAAGCCCCGTTTTTTCGGCTGCTATCGAAAAAAAATATCCGGCTAAAAGTATTATTCCCAAATACATTATATCCATAAGCGCAAATGTACCTTTTATTCTCTGAAATCAATGTGTTTTTATATCGCTAAAATTCATCAATCTCAAAAACGACGGCAGTACGATAAGGAGCAGGGGCAAGCCGATCAAGAAGCCCCCGATTACCGCTATCGCCAGTGCCTGTTGCATTTGCGCTCCTATTCCTATCCCTATGGCCAAAGGAGTTAGTGCCAGTATTGCGCTGATGGCCGTCATAAGGTTCGGGCGCAAGCGTTGTTTTATGGAGTTTTTGACAGCATCATCTTTCCCGAAAGTTTTCAAGTCCCTAAAATACTGATATACAGTAAATATCGCATTTTCCGCAACTATGCCCACTATCATGATGATACCCGTATAACTGCTTACGTTAAGCGGGATATTAAAAATGTAAAGCAATATCAAACTTCCCGTAATTCCCATCAACGATATAAAAAGTATTAAAAACGCTATTCTCCATCGTTTAAACAAAAACATTAAAACCATGAATACGAATAGTGTTGCCAGGGCAAGTATCATCATCAGCTCCCTAAACGATTGTTGCTGTTGGGAGTACGCCCCCCCATATTCGATTTTATAAGATGGGGGAAGGCTGATTTTTTTTGCGAACTCGTTTTTTAGGTCGCTGACGGCAGTGCCGAGGTCTTTGTTTTCGAGGCGCGATGTCAGAATTATTACAGGCTTTAAATCCTCACGGCTTTCTATTACTTCACCCGAAATGGGAAATGCGTCGCAGAAGTATTCAAAATAACGACTGTTGCCATCGGGAAGGAAGATAGGTTGTTTTCTCAAGACTCCCAGGTCGTTGTCGGCAAAATCGACAAAACGCATGATTACTCTTCGCATTTGCTGACCTTCCTGGATATCACCTATTTGCAAGCCTGATGTCATGGCTGCCTGATCCGGTGAAGGGCTTGGGATATTTGCGCTTTTACCCAATGGCAGGCCTTCTATTATTGCTTTCAATTGAGTGTCGAAGTTCGACAAGCTGATTCCGTAGAGGGCTAGTTTCCCGGTTTTAGGCTTGAAGACCAATGAAGGGCCTTCAGGCACCAGCCCGTCGTCTATGTCCACTATCCCCGGAATGCTGTCCATAACTTTATGGCATTGGTTTGCTATTTCCTGTAATTTCGCATAGTCGTCGCCGAAGATTTTGACCTCTATGGGCTGGGGAGTGTTTATCAGGTCGCCCAATAGATCGGCTATCCTTTGCCCAAATTCAACTGTAAGAACAGGTACTTTGGCCGAAATCTCCCCCCTTAGCCTGTTGATGACCTCATCGGTAGTCTCTTTCCTTTCGCGTTTAAGCTGAATGGAATAATCACCTTCGTTGGCCGGGTGCGACCTGAACGACATCCTTATCCCCGTGCGCCTCGAATAGCTTTCAACATCGGGATTCGCCAATATCACTTTTTCCATTTCCTTGCAAAGCCTGTCGGTTTCATCGATATTGGTTCCCGGAGGCGAATAATAATCGAGGACGATGGAACCTTCGTCAAGCTCGGGAAGGAAACCGGTTTTCAACTTCGTGCTGGCAAAATAAGCCGATGAAATCAATAACAAAACAAGAAACACCGATATTGCCGGCTTGTCATAAAACCATGCCAATGTATTGATGTTATGGGCCTTTTTCGTTTTGAGCCGGGGCCCCAAGTTCTTCTTATAGCCAATAAAGACATGAAATACAGGCAACAACAGCCATGTTACAAGAAACGAAACCACCATTGTCAATTGCATGGTGTCGGATAAGATCCTAAAAAAACTTCCTGCCAACCCACTCATCAGCCTAAATGGGAAGTGGATGACAATTGTTGTCAAAGAGGAGGCTATCATGGCCGGGAGAAGAAAACGTATCGACATCTGAACTATCTCAAACCTGTCCTTTTTGGGGTTCTCCTCATGGTTTTTATAAATCTGCTCTATGATAACAATGGCGTCATCGATGATTAATCCTACCGAGGCTGCTATGGCCCCCAACGACATAATGTTTATTGTTATGCCAACGAGGTACAGAACTAGGAACGAGAATGTTACCGTTACCGGGATAGTCAGTATCACGACCAGGCTGGATCGCCACGACCGAAGGAAAATAATAATAACTATCAAAGCCAGGACAAGTCCTTCGTAAATTGTTTTCATTGCGCTGTCAACGCTGTCGGTAACAAAGGCGCTTTGGTTATAATAGGGTTTTAAGTAGTATCCTTTTGGCAGAAGTTGTTTTATTTCCGATGCCTTGGATTCCACATCTTTTGCGAAATCAACCAGGTTTGTCCCGGCTTGTTTCACCAAATCAATAATTACGGCATTGTTCCCGTTTGCATTTATTTTCACGAATTCCTGTTGCTCTTCCAGTTTTATATCGGCAACGTCCTTTATTTTAATAATACGGCCATCAATATTTTTTATCACTGTATTGCTCAGTTCCTCAATATTATCTACTCTGGTATCGAGGAGGGTGAGGTACATCCTGTAATGATTGGGCAGAAGGCCGGCTGATTCTACGAAATTGCTGTTCTGGAAGGCATCGATGATGTCTTGGGGGACAATTCCTAGGGCGGTCATTTTATCTGGCAGCGGGGCAATTACGAATTCCTTATGCCTTCCGCCGCGGACTATAACATTGGATATGCCGCTCACTTGCGAGAATGCGGGCCTAACTATCAGGTTGGCGATGTCTTTAAGGTCAACATCGCTTTTTCCCGGGTTTTCAAGCGTATAGCCATAAACGGGGAATAGCGACTGGTTCATTACCTCGGCTGAAATATTCACCCCCGGGGGGAGGAAGTTCTTTATCTCGTTTATCCTGCTTTCCAGTTGTGGTTTTAGGGCATAAATATCCAAGCCCCAGTCGAAATAAACCTCCACGGTAGCACTTCCCCTGCTCGTGCTGCTTTTTACGAGCCTGACGCCCTTAACTTTTTTTGCTGCACTCTCTATAGGTTGTGTAACGGTTATCATCATCCTGTTTATAGGTATCTGTCCCGCATCGATAATAATTGAGATACGCGGGAACTGAACCGCCGGGAACAAATTTGTCGGCATCCGGATAAAAGCAAATATGCCGGCCGCAAAAATCAATATCCCCACAAAAAGTATGGGCTTCCGCAGTATTTTATAATAATCTTTCATGCAACTAGTTTATAACTTCTACTAAGGCAGTGCCATCCAACCCATAGGCTCCTTGGCTTATGATTTTATCGCTAGTGTTGAAAACAGGGGATAAGATCTCGACTTTTTCGTGATTTTGCCTTCCAACTTTTACATCGACCCTCACAGCCGTGCTATCGTTAATAAGTTTCATAACCCATAAATTCTTCATAAGAGCATCGCTTATCACGCATTTTTTATCAAGTAGCTGCGACTTGGCAGGAATTCCTTTTTCAAGCACAACCTCAACTATCATCCCTTCGGGAATGATCTTGTCCGTATTTATGATGGCAAGTACGTTAAGTGTTTGCGAGCCTTCGTTCATCCGGCTTAAGACCTTAGAAAAAGTTGCGTAACATATAGTATTGTCGGGGAGGATAATCTTACATTTATTGCCTTGTCTTGCGTAGGAAACGTATTCGTATGGGATCTCGACGCTTGCATATAAGCTTCCTGTTTCGACGATATTGCATAATGTTGAACCGGCATCCACATAAACAGGTGATCGAAAAATAACTAAGCGGTTTATTACACCGTCGGCCGGGGCCTTTATCTTAATCCCGCCATAACCGGAAGCATTGGGACTGCTGTTATTCAAAGCATAGGATTCCCTGGATTGCATCAAGAACAGCTCATCGCCTTTTTTTACTTTATCGGCGGGCTTGACATTCAGTTTTGTAATATACCCGCTGATAGGAGCAACTATATTGTTATTGTTTAAATAAATAGTTTTTCCGCTAAATACCAGATAATCAGGTAGGTAACCTTGCTCAACTATTGTTGTGCGTACCTGTGCCCTTGCTTGCCTGACTTGTTTGTCGGTAGTTTGGCTTGTGCAGGATGCCAAACCGGCAGCAATAAGAATGAATATGTTCTTGGCTAATATCCTCATTTTATAATTTTAAAAATTCCAATAATTATACAAATTGATAAGTGCTTGCTCCTGCATTCTCAAATCCAGGTTTTCTTGCTTTTTGAATGCGATATCCTTGAAGAGGTTTTTTAAGTCCATGACGGATATCTGTGCCTGCGATATCTCCATTGAATAAACCTGCAATAAATTCTCATAATCTTCCAGTTGCTTGTCTGTTATATTTATCCTTTGCTCGATTGATGCGATGTTTCCCAGGTATTTATTCTTGTTTACCTTATGCTTGATCATGAAGTTTTGCTTTTCGAAGTTTAATGTTTGTAGCTTTATGGTCGTCTTTTCCCTTTCAAACCTCTTTTGATGCCCATCGAAAATATTCCATTTGAAAGTTAAGCCCGTACTAAAACCAAAACGCCTGAGGTAAGGTAAATATACCGAGTTCATTCCGGCAGTGGCAAATAAATCCAGTCGGGGCTTGTATCGTTGCTCAAAAATAACTTGATTTGAGTTTATGCCCAAGCTGTCAAGATTAAAAGAACCAAGAAAAAACGATTCGCCGAGGGTATCGGGTTTTATATGGAAATTCGTTTCCGCTAGTTCAAAATCTGCTCTGTCATCTATGCCGCACAAGAGATTAAGGTCGGAAATGTTGTTCTGATACTCCGATTGATATGTGCTGAACATCAACTGGTAGTTCTGCAGCTCGATTTGCAGGAGCATTAAGTCTGTTTGCCTGTAAATTGCTTTTTCAACAAGCTTTTGCATGGTAATCAGCTGCGACTCCATATCTGCCTTGAGCTGTTTGCTTATTTCCATCTGCTTTTTTGCTTTCAGGCATAAGATATATTGATGGCTCACCAGCTGATTGATTTCATGTTCGTTTAATATTATATCGTTCTCGTTGATGCGTTTCGATATTTCAGCCATATTTTCGTAATCCTTATATCTGCTGCCGTTTAAGATTCCTTGCTTAAGCGAAATAAATCCTTGATATTGACCGCCATCGGAATAGGCCTGGTCATAACCAACATAGTCTGAGGCAGTTTCCGATACCCATCGGAAGCTATTGGTATTGTTGTCGTGCGAGATTATCGGTGCGAACAAGATGCCGGCCTCAAGATTGATAGTGGGTTTTTTTAAAATGCTGTTTACTTGCCTGAGGTCAAGCTGTACTATCTTATTGTTGTTGTTGCTTTTGTTTATCAAGGGACTGTTCTCCCTGGCTTTGTTTTGGTAAAAGCTTAGGTTGCGCGTTTGGGCAATCATCGCAGTTGTTAAAGTCAGGAAAAATATAAAAAACACTAGTTTCCTCATATTTTCAATGTGTGTTTCATGTTTATAACGCGTGTTTTATGACGAAACAATGTAAATGATTTTTCGAATATCCGATCTCCAGATTATTTGTCTCGCATATTTTTTTTGCTATCGCTAGCCCTAGGCCGAACGACTCTGCTTTATTTTTGGTGAACCTATTGAATATGTCTTTGTTGCTGAAGGGATTGTCATTCCCGCTATTGCAGATCTTGAATTCATCCGCTTGTATTTCAATTTCGATTGTCCCGTTCGATACATTGTGTTTTATGGCATTCAACATCAAATTACCGATTAGGATATCTGCCAGCCGGGGATCGATGTTCGCCTTGAATCTGTTGATCGCCATCAGTTTGACCTTTATTTTCTTCGATTCCAGCATAGGGAGAAGCTCTTCCTTTTTGCTGTTGATGATTTCCCCTATGTCAATTTCCGATTCTTGCCCGAACTGTTTGTTCTCTATTTTTGTGAGGAGTATCAAGCTTTGGTTCAGGCTCGACAATCGTTTCAGCGAATTAATTGCGGAAACTACTTGCTTCATCGATTGCTCGTTTAAGCCTGACTGCAATAATTCTTCCAGGTTCAGCAGTGCTATCGAGATCGGGGTCTGTATTTCATGTGATGCGTTTTCGGTGAACTCCTTTAGTGATGAATATTCTTTGTTCAGTTTCTCGCCCATTTTGTTGATTACACCGTTTAGCCTCTCAAATTCCTCTATATTGCTGCTTTTCAACTTTAAAGGCATATTGTTGCTGAGCCTGAAGTTTTCTATCTCGTATAGGTTTCTTTCAAAATCTTTCCAAACCGATTTGTTGAGTTTCCGGCTTGTAAAGTATGATATTATTAGCGCTATTGTTAACAAGGCTATAAGCGGGAGGGCAATGGCAAGTATCAAGTCCTGTTTGTCCACCATCGAGTGCCTGATAATAATCAGATAATATTTGTGATTTATCTCAAGGCTGTTTGAGTATTCCATAAATGGCTCCGTTTCGCCCTCTGCTTTGTCCATGAGCCATATTTTCTTGACGGCCTTGCCATTGAGGTCGTTTTTGGCTATCCTCCGGCTTTCTATGTTGGGATATATGTTAGGCAGGTTCCCTGAGGTCTTAATCTCCCGGATAATAGCGTATTCCTGTTCCGAGATGTCTTCTTGCAGTTCGTTTTCCAGAACGATGTTCAATATGAAATATCCGGCAATGCTTATGATTATTAATATGGAAGTCAAGGTGATCAAATATCGCCTGTTTATTTTAGTGAGGAATTTCATAAGTCGGTAAATTTATATCCCATTCCGTAAATTGTCTTGATATAGTCGGTGCCACCGGCATTTTTGATCTTTCGCCTTATATTGTTCAAATGAGTGTAGATAAAATCATAAGAATCGGCCAGGTCGATATTGTCGTCCCAAAGATGTTCGGCTATCGCTTCCTTGGTGAGAACCCTGTTCTTGTTTATCACGAAATACAGGATCATGTCGTATTCCTTTTTCGTAAGTTTAATTTCCTGTCCATTTATTATCAATATTTTAGCCAGGGTATCAATGGTTAAGTCGTTAAACAACAGGGTGTTGCTGCTGTCCAGCTGTCGTCGCCGCAATAATGCCCTTATACGGGAATTCAATTCGCTTAGCTGAAAAGGTTTCGTCATATAATCATCGGCGCCTTTGTCGAGGCCGCTAATTTTATCGTCGAGGGAGTTTTTCGCCGAGATTATTATCAAGCCAGCATAGCGGTTGTATTTCTTTATGGTGTCAATTAATTTTAAACCGTTGCCGTCTGGTAAGCCGATGTCGAGAAGTATGATGTCGTATTCGTAAATAGAAAGTTTTTCACGGGCTTTATGAAAGTTCCCTGCCAGCTCGCAAACATATTCCTCTTTTGTGAGATAGTTGCTAATGACTATCAATAATTCAATTTCGTCCTCAATTATTAAAACTTTCATTTTTTTGCGAAAATGCAAATTAAACTTCCAATTCTAAAGCAAATCTAAAGAAAACAACGCAATGGCAGAAAGTAGCTGTCAAAAGAAAAAACTGCCGGGAACTGCTTGAATTACTGTGACAAGCCGCAACCCAAACATTAAGGACTTATAAGTGGCAAGCACAACAATTTTATCCCTGAAATACTGCATACATTCAGATTGCTTTCTTAAATTTGCCAAAAACATAAGATAAATGAAAAGGATATTTCTTACAGCCGCTTTAATAATCAATGCGATTTTGTCAAACTGCCAAACCGCTAGCACCGTACATCACCTGTTAAACGTTAACATAAACCCCGAAACTTCCGAGGTATTCGTAACTGACACTATATCAGGCTTATTTACTGACAACTTGGTATTCCGGCTTAACAAGGCATTTAAGGTGGGGAGTAAAAGCCCCGGTATTTCAGTCAAACTGGTTTCGGATAGTTCCAAGGCCGGTGATATCGGAATGGACAGGGAAAGCGAAAACGACGGAGTGGTCTTGTCCAAATGGAAGATTAGCGGCAAAGCAAATTCAATAGTTATATCTTATTGGGGAAAGCTTGATGCGGAGATCGAACAGAGCAAGGAGAATTATCAGAGGGGTTTTTCCCAGTCGCCGGGAATTATCAGCGAAAAGGGAGTCTATCTGGCGGGTTCCACCTGGTGGGTCCCGGTTTTTGAAAACAGCTTGATGAGTTTTAAGCTAACTACCATCCTTCCAAAGGATTGGAAGAATGTTAGCCAGGGCGAGCGGACTCTTGACAGAGTTTTTGATGGAAAGCATATCGACACATGGGTATGCAACAGTCCCCAGGAAGAGGTTTTCCTGATCGCCGCTGCTTTCAACGAGTATTCCTACGATATGAACAGCGGGGTAAAGGCTATGGCGTTTTTGCGCACTCCCGACGAAGGACTTGCAAACAAATATCTTGAGGTTACCGAGCAATATATGGATATGTATCAGGGAATGATAGGCGATTATCCTTATTCGAAATTTGCTTTGGTAGAGAATTTCTGGGAAACGGGCTACGGCATGCCTTCATTTACTCTGCTTGGCGAGAAAATCATCCGCTTTCCTTTCATACTTCATTCATCGTATCCGCACGAGCTGCTTCACAACTGGTGGGGCAACAGTGTTTACGTGGATTTTGACAGCGGCAACTGGTGCGAGGGCTTAACGGCTTTCATGGCTGACCACCTAATAAAGGAGCAAAGGGGTGCCGGTGAGGAGTATAGGCGTTCTACACTACAAAAGTTCAGCAATATGGTGAACACGGAAAACGATTTCCCGCTAAGTAAATTCCTGTCGCGCCACGATGGTGCCAGTGAGGCTATAGGTTATGGTAAAAGCCTGATGATGTGGCAAATGTTGAGGCGCAAGATAGGCGATGACAAATTTGTTGAAGGCCTTGCCTTGTTCTATAACAACAATAAGTTCAAGTCTGCCTCTTTCGATGATATCAGGATTGCCATGGAAGAGGTGAGCGGAATAAGCTTAAAACAGTTTTTTGCTCAATGGGTAAACAGGACCGGGGCTCCCGAACTGGCAATTATTGACCTGAAATATTCACAAGCAAAAGAAAATTATGATATTGTATTAACATTGGGCCAGGTTCAAAAAGCGGGGGCTTTTACTATTGACCTGCCTGTTTCCGTTCTGACGGCGAAAGGACTTGAGAGCTTTGTTCTTACCATGGACAATAAGCAACAAGTATTCAATTTTTCAGTAAATGCCAAACCCTTAAAACTTGCCGTTGACCCTCAATACGACGTTTTCAGGATACTCAACCCTGCTGAGGTCCCGGCCACCCTCTCGAAGATATGGGCTAGCGGCAATAATGTTTTTGTTCTTCCGGCTTCAGCTGACAAAGCGAAGGCGGAATTATACAAAAAATTTGCCCAACAATGGAAAGATACTGATAATGATAATTTTACAATAGTTTATGATAATGAGATAAATGATTTCCCGGAGGATAGGACCGTTTGGGTTTTGGGATTTGATAATAAGTTTGCCCCTATGTTCAATAGTGGGATAGCACGGTTTAACTCGGCCTTGAAACCTGATTCG
>JAADIS010000010.1 GCA_013151215.1 Chlorobiota bacterium
GATATCTCTGAAATAATGATAGAATGGATGCAAGAGCATTTATCGGCTTATAAGAATATCATCCCAATGAGGATGGAAGACAATAAAATATGCCTGGGGGATGAAACGGCTGACTTTTTGTTTATGATCAACCTCCATCACGAATTGGACAGGCCCGACCTGGCTTTAAAGGAGTGTTACAGGCTTTTAAAGAAAGGTGCTAAAATAGTTGTTTCCGATTGGAAAAAAGCCCAAATGGATATTGGGCCGCCGCTGGCAATCAGGGTAAGCCCTGATGATGTCGAGCAACAATTATTGAAAGCAGGCTTCCGGAAAGTTGAAATTTATCATGAAGCTGAATTTAATTATATGCTCGTTGCCGGAAAGTAAAAAACACGGGATTGTTTTAATCCCGTGCTGAACAATTTTTGAACTATGCTATTTTATAGCCAATTCAAAGAGGGTAGAAGTGCTATTTGCCGGCACAATCCTGGCAAACATGCTTGTTCCCTTTGATACGAGCATATTCCGTTACAACCATTTCGCCACATTCCTCACAGGCAAAACTATTGAAAGTGTGAGCGCCTTCTGTCCATTTATACTCAAAAACGTCTGAAACATTCATTATCATTTCTTCTGGTGCATTCATCAGTTTTTCAACCAAAGGTTGGACGACTTCATCAGGAACTTTTGTCGGAGGAACACCTTTTTCGCGATAGTTTTTAAAGAAATCTGTTTTTTTCGTTTGAAGCATGGCTTCGGCTCTAGGGCTAACCCTAACCGCCCTGTTGGTTTTTTTGTCAACCAGGGTAAGTCCCCATTTTCCCTTAAGGGTTTTCTCGATATTGCCTTTCCCGAAGGTGCAGCCCGTAATTACTTGTACGCCATCGGCAAAGCATGTTGCGCAATGATTGTCGCCAAGTTCAAGTATCGCATGTAGTGCGCTGTCGCCGGTGCGTTCAACCCCGAGTTTGTTCATGGCGGCTGCAGCAATCCTTAAGCCGTTTGGCATTGCCGGACATTTATGTCCGTGAAATTTTTGCCCGAATTCGAGCCATTCGTTTGGATTTGTCATGATATGATCATTTATTAGTGTAAAAACATTTGAAATTGGAAAACAGTCCTGTTCGACCATTTATTTATTATCTTTTGAAAACCTGTTTCCAGGCTTATCATTATTCTGTATTTATTGATCAGATAGTTACAACCTATGACATACCAGGGGTTTTTATTTGTTAACATATCGTCAGAAGTGTATTTATCATACAATAAAAATATGTGCTTATCTATGCTCGGTTTAATTGTGAGAAGAGCATAGTATCCTGCGGACCTACCTGTTTCCAACACCGCATTGAGGTATTCCGTTTGGAAATCAATTATGTTTGACGTGAATATGCCATAAAAATTATATCTGATATCACTGCCTGAATACAATATAGTATCAGGGATAATTCCTTTAAAATACATATCCTCTGCCATACGGTAACTTAAGGAATAACCAAATTTGAGAGTAGATTTCTTTATGTTAAACTGGTATGAGAGATGTTGAATACTCAAAAATCCTGTATTGTCGAAGCGATATTCTTTTATGCCATAACCGTTAAATACCCCAATATTAAAATCAAGTTTTCCGTTTGTGGTCTTAAAATTGTATTGAATGCCAATATCCCTTACACCATGTGTTCCATCAGGGATTATTAAGTTAACCGCTCTAGCTCTTTCGGAACTAGGAATCAAATAGTCGGACTGAAAGCGTTGCAGGCTAAATTGTGGTATGAACTGCCCGAAACGAATACTTGAATTCTTCCAATTATATTGTTCGTAAATATCTTGTAAGAAGAATTTCTCATCTTGAACCGACATAAAAATAGCCTGGACCTTATAGGACCAATGCTTTGGGAATCCGTGTCCTGATTTTATCCAGAACTTTAAACGGCGAACAGAAAAATTATTATAGCTGTTGAAGTTGGTGGCAAATCTTAATTGTGTATAGCCATGCCATTCAACTTTGTTGCTGTCAGGCGTTTGTGCCGATGATAGCATATCTGCCATCACTAACACAATTAGCAATATCATTTTAAAAAACTTCATGTCAAATAATTACGCCAATAATCATCTTGATGGCAATTAATAATAAAACAATAGCATAGGCAATCTTAACCTGCTTCGATTTGGCCTTTTGGGTCATATATCTTCCTCCTAACTGAGAACCGATTATAACAGCTATAACTACGATAAGCGCCAATCCCCAGTTCATATTTCCCTGCGACATATGTCCGAGGTAGCCTGAAAAGGACGAAAATGTTACTACCAAAGCAGTTGTGGCTGCTGCGGTTTTAGTTTTATAACCCATCATCATTAATACAGGGGCGATAATAAAACCACCGCCAAGGCCTAGCATACCGCCGATAAACCCAGCAAAACCTCCGACAAAGAACCCTACGATGCTGCGTTTTAGAAGAGGCATCATTTTTTCGGGCTCTTCCTGTTTGGATGCCCATAGTGTTCGAAGAGCTGCGGCAACAACCATTACAGCAAAAAGTATTTTTAAGGTCTGCACCGGAAGCATTTCGCTTGTCATTGCACCTAAGGGAGAGGCTAGCAAGGCTGTAATCGCCATAACGGCGCCACCCTTCCAGTCTACCATTTTTTTGCGTGCAAATGGAATAAGAACCAATCCAGTATTTAGGCCATTGAGCAATAACCCCAGGGGTATGGCAACAGTTAGCATATCGAAACCGGCCCAGTTTAATACCGGAACATATACCATTCCGCCTCCAAGGCCGAGCATGGCAAAAATAAACGAGGCTGCTGCAATAATGAATAATACTATTGCGTAAAGCATATTTTATGATTTTATTTTCTATTTATTTTTATAAGCTACTTAATATCAAGTTTGTGTAACTTTCTTTAAAACAAATGTTTGAAGTTGGTATGAGTTGATATTCATGAGGGGAAATAATAATAAAAACAAATGTCCCAATATTTGTTTCCCCGATATGTACTTTAAATTGACTTTAGGTGATGTCATAAAGATTATTTAACATTCAAAATATATAAGTAAATGTGTACTTACATTATTGTTAAAAAAATTATTTATTTAATAATTTTAGCATTAATATCATCATTTTAGAACAAAAATTATCAGCATGGAATTCACCGTAGCTCAAAACCAATTCAATGTTTAGTGATACCGGAATACCCATATATAGCATAGCGATATTCTCAACCGGGATGTTTTCGTCCCATTGACCGGAGGCTATACCGTCAAGAATTATTTTACTAACAAGTTTCTTCTGTGTATTGAATATTTCCTGCAGGCTAGCTTTCAAAATTGTATCGTTATTGCTGGTTGCCTCAGAAAACAAAAGCATTGTAATACCTTTATTATCAGTAAGATATTTAACGGTAGCACATAAAAGGGACTTTAACCTGCTCTCGGGGGTTTTCTTTGAATTAGCTATCATTCTCAATGATCCTATAAATTCCCTTTTTACATCTTTTATAATAGCAAGGATAATTTCTTGTTTACTAGTGAAATGCCTGAATATAGCACCTTCGCTCATACCGATGCGCTTCGCTAAATTGCGAGTCGATAGATTCTTCAATCCATCAGTAAATATGATGTCCAGAACTGCACTCTTTATTTGTTCCTGTCGGATCTCTGTACTTTGCCTTATCATATAAGTAAGTATTTGCTTGCAAATATATATATATTATTTTTAATTAAAGTGAATTAATTATATAGTTTTCCAAATTAATTGATAATTATCAGGAACTGAGAGTGATATGTTATTAGAAAGAAGATATAGTGATTGTAAGCTGTTAAAGAATTATATTAGTTTGACCATCAAATTTAAGACAAAATTTTAACATTGGTAGCTGTTTGTAATATAGGGCATAACTGAGTTATTGAAAAGGAAAGCCAACAAAACCCACGGTTGAATTATGCATTATTTACCAGTGAACTCAACTCGTTTCCCGATAGAGCTTAGCCCCAAAAGGGCATCGCTACTAGAGAATATCATTTTCAAGTCCTCTAATTCGGAAGCCGGACCTGCTGCTAAATTAATGAGTTTTTCAGCCGTCCTCAGTGCCAGCGGTGCTTTTTGGCATATTTTTCTCGACATCTTTGAAGATTCCTCCTCGTCAAGATATTCGTTGTCATGAATTTTACAGAAAAAATCCTCAATCGTAAATTTATTAAAAAACGCTTCAAGTGAAGAGTATTTTTCGTTAATACCCCGATTTGTAATTTCAGGAATTTCCTTCCTGCCCTCAAGGATGTCGAACATATCGCCGGGAGAGATGAGGGAATCTACAAGACCGATTTCAAACGCGGTTCTTGCATTTATGAACTGGCCTGTATAAATTAAGTATTTTGATAAGCCCTTGCCAATTTTGCCGGCTGTCCTCTGAGTTCCGCCCAAGCCAGGATAAATACCGATACCTGTTTCGGGAAATGCCATAAGGGCATTAGGCACTGCGAGAATGATGTCCGCGCAAAGTGCGAGTTCAAGCCCGCCCCCAAGAGCAAGACCATTAATAAGTGCAACAACTTTTTTCTTAGAACTGTCGATTTTAGCGAATACAGATTGTCCGTATTTCGTAAATGCCTCTATATCATCTATTTTGCCGGCCTTTATGTTTTTAACAAAGAAACGTATATCAGCTCCGGCTACAAATGCTTTGCCTTTGGCAGTAAGGAAAATCGTATTTATGTCGGGATTCGCATTTGCCAAACTGAACTTTTCGTCAAGCTGTTTTATAAGGCTTACGTTAAGGGCATTCATATCCTCCGGCCGTGACATACTTATAATCGCCTTGCTTCCTGATACTTCCAGTTGAACAAAATCTAATTGCCAATTTTTTTCGTCTATTCCGTCAGGGACTTTTACTTTATAAATGTCGGCTATTTTTTCAATCATGCCCTTAACTGCTCTTTGACCGTATTTCTTCATCAAGTCAACAGGGCCTTTTCTCCAGCGTAGTCCAATTCGTGCGCCACGGTTTAATTCTGTGGCGGAACAAATATTATCATCAAGTATTTGGGAGCAAACATAGAATACCACTCCTGCCATACGCTCAACAATTATGTTTTCGGTATTTTTATCAGCTATTGCAGCGTCAAAATCTCCCAGATCCCAATTATTGCCCGATTCGGCCTGGGTTTTCAGTAAATTGCTCGTTTTATAAAGATTCCCAAAAACTTCCAAAGTTATTTGTGCGTGATAAGCAATAGGAACTCCTGTAGCGTTCATCAAGGCGAAGGGCCCCATTCCTATTCCGAAAACCTTCATGCAGACATTATCTATTTGGGGGATACTTGCGATATTTTCCTCATACAGGCGCACGGCCTCGTTCAACCAGGGCACGAAAAATCTATTTACGGCAAAGCCGTAGGTGTCGGCGGTGGTTATGGCATCCTTGCCTGAAAGCACCGAGAAAACCTGCATTGTCCTATAGGTGGTTTCAGAGGTTTCCTTGCCAGGGATTATTTCTACCAGCCTGTTTTTGGCAGCATGGAAAAAATAGTGCATCCCTATAAACCTTGAGGGGTTCGAGATTGATTTGGCAAGTTCGGAAACCGAGAATGATGATGTGTTGGTTGCAATAATAGTATCATTATCAACAATATTGTCGAGATCGGCAAAAAGTTGGCTCTTAGCCTCGAAATTCTCGAATATTGCTTCCACGATTAAATCGCAGGGTTTTAGATCTTGCAGTTTGTCACAGCCTGTGATATTTGCTATAGTTGTTTCTACTTGCTTGGGCATGAAAAGCTTTCGTTCTACAGCCTGGCGCAGGATTTCCTTTATGCCGTCGATACCTTTGTTTACATACTTCATGTCGCGGTCGGCCAAAATGACCTTAAAGCCTTGCTGAGCAAACTTTTGTGCTATTGCCGATCCCATTGTGCCTGCACCGACGACCCCTACTGTGTTAATTTTTTTCATTGCTGCGTGTTAATTTAATGATACTGAAATATTAGTGTATTAAAGAGTTGGTAGAATAATCATGAGTTTTTCCATTCCGCCTTTCGTTTCTCAAGGAATGAATTTATCCCCTCGTTGGCATCATGGGTTTCCATCAGTTTTTTAACATAAATAGATTCTAGTTCGGCAAGTTTCTCCTTTACAGTTTTGTTTAGGGAAATTCTTGCGGCAGCAACGGCGTATCGCAATGAACTAGCACTTTTTGGTAAAATAAATTTCTGTATCCATTTATCGGTTTCCTGCTGAAGCTCGTCCTTGCTCTCAAAAACGTAATTTAAAAGCCCTATGTCACGAGCTGTATTTGCGCTAATGGTTTTACCTGTAATAAGAAGTTCCTCGGCTCTTGCCGACCCAATTTTTAAAGGCAACAGTACTGAGGCGGGAGGGGGGAAAACCCCCAGCATTATCTCAGGCTGACCAAGTTTGGCACTTGTGTCGGCAAACATAAAATTGCAGATCAACGCAAGCTCGAGGCCTCCGCCGAGGCATTGACCCGAAATCTTGGAAAGCGTGGGAACAGACAAGTCGATGATGTTATAAAACATCTGGTGAAAGTTTTTTAGCATCCGGGCGGCGTTTTCCTTAGTATGTTCCTCTACTGAGGCGCCGAAGGAAAAATGTTTTCCCTCTCCCACAAAGCTTATCATCTTGATGTCGGGTTTCTTTTTTAGTTCGGAAAAAACCTGATTAAGCACTTCCATCATAATGCTGTCGAG
>JAADIS010000136.1 GCA_013151215.1 Chlorobiota bacterium
AATCATGATAATAGTTAATGAAGTAAAATGATATAAGGATATCCTTCCAAAAAATCAAAAAAGTATTTTTTTATTCCCGAATTAATTATTTTATCTTTGTATATTTAATACTTGTCGTCATTATTACCATATGAAGAAGATTACCCATAATTTCGAAAAACAACTTTTTAAAACAGCAGACAGACTCAGAAAAAATATTGATGCCGCAGAATACAAGCATGTTGTACTTGGATTAATTTTTCTAAAATATATTTCAGATTCCTTTATGGATCTTTATCAGAAACTAAATGAAGGAAAGGGTGAATTTGAAGGGGCAGACCCGGAAGATAAGGATGAATATGTGGGTGAAAATGTTTTTTGGGTGCCTCAAAATGCAAGGTGGGAACATTTGCATGCGCGATCAAAACAACCAACCATTGGTAAAGACATTGATGTTGCTATGGAGGCAATTGAGAAGGAAAACCCTACGCTCAAAGGTATTTTACCAAAGGTTTATGCAAGACCAAATCTTGACCCTGCTTCTTTGGGAGGACTTATTGACTTGATTGGTGATATTTCAATTGGTGATGAAGCCGCAAAATCAAAAGATATTCTGGGCAGGGTTTATGAATACTTTTTAGGGGAGTTTGCAGATGCGGAAGGAAAAAAAGGTGGACAATTTTATACACCAAAATCGATAGTAAAACTTTTGGTTGAAATGATAGAGCCATACAAAGGAAGGGTATATGACCCTTGCTGTGGTTCTTCAGGCATGTTTGTAATGAGTGAAAAGTTCATACCGGAACATTCCGGAAATATTGATGATATTTCTATTTACGGTCAAGAAAGCAACCAAACCACATACCGATTAAGCCGGATGAATCTGGCTATTCGAGGGATTGATGGTTCTCAAATAAAGTGGAATAACGAAGGTTCTTTTTTAAAGGATGCACATCCCGATTTGAAGGCAGATTTTATTATTGCAAATCCTCCATTTAACCAAAGCGACTGGGGACAGGATATTTTGCAAAATGATCCACGTTGGAAATATGGACTGCCGCCTAAAGGCAATGCCAATTTTGCCTGGATGCAACACATGATCTATCATCTTTCACCAAAAGGAGTAATGGGGTTTGTATTGGCTAACGGTTCACTATCTTCTAATTCCGGCGGAGAGGGAGAAATCAGGCAAAGGCTTATCGAAGATGATCTGGTTGACTGTATTGTTTCTTTACCCAAACAACTTTTCTATAATACCGGAATTCCTGCTTGCTTGTGGTTTATTTCCCGTAAGCGACATGGCAACGGAGACCGTAAGCGGACAGGAGAAGTGCTTTTTATTGATGCCTCCGAATTAGGTCATATGGAAGACCGTACACATAGGGTTTTTGAAAATAAAGATGTTGAAAAAATCACCAAAGCCTATCACGAATGGAGAAAGCCGGAAAGTAAATACGAGGATGAAAAAGGCTTCTGTAAATCTGCTAAATCAGAAGAAATACAAAAGCATAAGTTTGTTTTGACTCCCGGCAGATACGTGGGTATTGCGGATGAAGAAGATGACGGCATACCGTTTGAAGAAAAAATGGAAATCCTTACCTCAAAATTAGCAGAGCAGATGAAAGAAGAAAAACTGCTTGATGAAGAAATAAAACAGCAACTTAGCAAAATCGGCTTTAAAATTTAAGAATATGACAGATAAGCTACTTCCAATAGAGTCATCACAATTCCTACTTTATACCGCTGAAAGTGGCAAAGTGCATATTGAAGTTTTTCTTCAGGATGAAACGGTTTGGCTTACGCAAAAACGAATGGCTGAACTTTTTGGTGTGGATGTTAGAACTGTTAATGAGCACTTACTAAATATCTTTAAAACTGGTGAACTACAGGAGGTTCCAACTATCCGGAAAATCCGGATAGTTCAAATGGAAGGTAAGAGAGAAGTTCAACGTGAAGTGAACTTTTATAATCTCGATGCCATTATTTCAGTTGGTTACCGAGTAAACTCCATACAGGCAACCCATTTTCGTAAGTGGGCAACAACAACATTGCGGGAATTTATTATCAAGGGTTTTGCCCTTGATGATGATCGTTTAAAGCAGGCAAAAACTGCTTTTGGAAAAGATTACTTCCGTGAGTTGCTTGAACGCATCCGTTCTATCCGAGCAAGCGAAAGAAGAATTTACCAGCAGATTACAGATATTTTTGCAGAGTGTAGCATAGATTACGACCGGGAATCGGATATTACAAAGGATTTTTACGCCAAAGTGCAGAATAAATTCCATTTTGCCATAACAGGGCATACGGCTGCCGAAATCATTCATGATAAAGCCAAAGCATCAGAACCTAATATGGGTTTGCAGACCTGGAAAAATTCACCGGACGGACGTATCCTTAAATCAGATACTACAATAGCAAAAAACTATCTTGAAGAAAAAGAAATTAAGCAATTGGAGCGCACTGTTTCCGGGTTCTTCGATTATATCGAAGGTTTAATAGAACGTGAAAACACTTTTACAATGGAACAATTTGCAATGGGAGTAGATAAGTTCCTGACCTTTAACGAATACAAAGTATTACACGGAAAGGGGAAAGTAAGTAAAGCGCAGGCTGATACAAAAGCCGGAAAAGAATATGAAACTTTTAATAAAAAGCAGATAATTGAATCTGATTTTGACAAGATGGTTGCTAAACTACAACCTAAGAAAAAAGAGGATGACTGATACTAAGACACATATAAACGGTTGGACAGAAGTGATATTAAAAGAAATTGTGAAAATAAATTCCTCAACTATTAGTAAGAACTATTCTTTTAATGAAATTGAATATATTGATATTGCTTCTGTAGAAAATAGAAATATCCAGCAAATTAAAAGGCTTAAACTTTCGGAAGCACCAAGTAGAGCTAAACGTATAGTGACTGATGAAAGCACATTAATAAATAAGATTTCCTTTAAGGAGTATCTTTAATCTTTTTTTACAAAACACCCTTGCTAAATCGTTGCTCTAATAAAGAGAACCCCTGTCAACTAAATAGTTAACAGGGGTCGGATGTACTCGAGGCGGGACTTGAACCCGCACGACCGCAATGGTCACATTGGATTTTAAGTCCAACGTGTCTACCAATTCCACCACTCGAGCATTTTGCCCAAAAAAAAACCCGAAACCCCAAAATAAAGGATGTCGGGTGGTGCGAGCGGGAAACGGGACTCGAACCCGCGACCCCGACCTTGGCAAGGTCGTGCTCTACCAACTGAGCTATTCCCGCATCAAAAACAATGCTTTTCGCCTCATTTTTGGAGGTGCAAATGTAAAACTTTTTTCATTAAACAAACAAAAAAAATTATTTTTTTTGTCTTTTAGCCTCCCAGTAATTTTTTGATCTCGTTCAACTTCATCAATGCCTCAACGGGAGTGAGGGTGTCGATGTTGGTCATCAAGATGTCGTCTTTTATTTGGTGAAGCAATGGATCGTCGAGTTGAATGAAGCTCAGTTGGAAATCCTTGGCTTGCGACATGCTGCTTACCGATTTGTTCAATTCCTTGTTCGTACGGCTTTCTTCCAGCAGCTTGAGCATCTGCTTTGCCTTTTCCAAGACCGAGCGCGGCATGCCGGCCATCTCAGCAACATGGATGCCAAAGCTATGCTCGCTTCCTCCTTGCTTGAGCTTCCTGAGAAAAATAATCTTGTTGCCTATTTCCTTAATTGCAATATGGAAGTTTTTTATCCTGTCCATGGACGATGCCATGGCGTTCAACTCATGATAATGGGTGGCGAAAAGTACTTTTGGCCTATAAGCCCCATGATTATGGAGAAACTCCGTGATCGACCAGGCAATGGAGATGCCGTCGTAAGTGCTTGTGCCCCTGCCAATTTCGTCCAATAATATCAAGCTCCTGCTCGAGATGTTGTTGAGGATGCTCGCCGTTTCGTTCATCTCGACCATGAATGTGGACTCGCCCGATGAAATATTGTCGGATGCCCCGACTCTTGTAAATATCTTGTCAACCAACCCGATTTCCGCTTTTTTGGCAGGAACGAAACAACCGATCTGGGCCATCAAAACTATTAGGGCAGTTTGTCGCAAAAGAGCTGACTTGCCTGACATATTCGGCCCGGTGAGGATTATTATCTGTTGCGACTTGTTGTCGAGGAAAATATTATTGGCAACGAATGATTCGCCGGCCTCCATGTTTTGTTCGATCACGGGATGTCGTCCGGCTTCTATGTTTATAGAATAGCCGTCGTTTAAAACAGCTTTGTGATATTTGTGCTCTTTCGAGACAATTGCAAACGACATCAAGCAATCTATGGACGCAATTAGCGATGCATTCAACTGTACCGGCTTAACGAAACCGGAGGCAAACAATACTAGTTGATTATAGATTTGTTGCTCCAGGCCTAGTATTTTTTCCTCGGCGCCTAGTATTTTTTGCTCATACTCTTTTAATTCCTCGGTTATATATCTTTCTGAGCCCGTCAGGGTCTGCTTTCTGTGCCATTCTTCGGGAACCTTGTCCTTATGCGCATTGGTTACTTCCAGAAAATAACCGAAAACATTGTTGTATCCAACCTTAAGGGATGGGATCCCTGTGGCAACCGACTCCCTTTCCTGCATTTTTTTCAGGAAGTCCTTGCCGGAATATGCGATATTCCTCAATTCATCAAGCTCGGCGGATACCCCCTTGGCGATTACATGTCCCTTGTTGATGCTTACGGGTGGTTCCTCTACCAATGAGATCTTTAGCTTGCCTAATAATGAATCACAGGGGTTCAAACGGTCTGACATTTGGACAAAGTTCTCAAATGTACTGTTTTCGAGTAATGATTTAACTGTTTTTACGGCGAGCAGCGATTTTAATAATTGAGCCATTTCCCTAGGGCCGATCCTGGCTGTGGCGACTTTTGAAATCAGTCGTTCCAGATCCCCGATTTTTTTTATCTGCTCATGAATCTTATTTCTGAATCCAGTATCATTTTTTAAAAACCCTACTATGTCGAGCCTCGACTCTATTTTCGATTTATCTTTCAAAGGCAGGCTGATCCATCTGCGCAACATCCTGGCGCCCATGGGGGATTCCGTTTTGTCGAGAACGTCGATTAATGATATCCCGTCGGGATTTAAACTCCCCAACAGCTCAAGGTTGCGCATCGTAAATTTGTCGAGCCACACATAATTTCCTTCGTCAAGGCGGCTTATGCCATTAATATGGTCCAGTTTGTCGTGGTGGGTCTCAAACAGATAATGCAATACCGCCCCGGCGGCAACAATGCCCTTCGGCATATTCTCTATTCCAAACCCCTTTAGGGAGGACGTATTAAAATGCTTTATGAGCAGCTCGTCGGCAAAATCGCTAGTAAAAACCCAATCGTCGAAAACAGAGACGTAAAATGTATCGCCGAAACGCTCTATAAACTGTGTTCTTTTTTGCCGTTGGACAACAACTTCGGAAGGCTGCAAACCTTGTATCAGCTTATCGATATACTCATTATTGCCTTCCGCTATAAAGAATTCGCCTGTGGAAATATCCAAAAATGCTATGCCGTTCGATCCCGGATCCTGATGAATTGCGGCAAGGAAATTATTTTTCTTTTGCTCCAGGACATTGTCGTTCAACGAAACCCCGGGCGTAACAAGCTCGGTAACCCCCCGTTTTACGATTTTTTTTGCCAGTTTGGGGTCCTCCAGCTGGTCGCAGATGGCAACCCTATAACCTGCCCTGACAAGCTTTGGCAGATATGTGTCCAGCGAATGATGCGGAAACCCGGCCAGGTCGATGAATGCCGCGGCGCCGTTTCTCCTTTTCGTCAAGACTATGCCCAGGGCTTTGGATGCTTTTACGGCATCATCGCCAAAGGTTTCATAGAAATCGCCCACCCTGAACAACAATAAAGCATCGGGATATTTCGCCTTTATGCTGTTATACTGCTTCATCAAGGGCGTTTCCGAATATTTTTTCTCTGATTTTGCCATAATAAAACACAAAAATATAAAATGCCTCGTGTTAAGTTACATTTTTTAATTTTGCTTTTCAACAAAAGTCGGATTAAAATGAGAAAGCTGAAAACCGAGGAGCTTGACAGGTTAAGTGTTGAGGAGTATAAAAACGCTGAGAAACTGCCTGTTACAATAGTGCTTGACAACATAAGGAGCCTAAACAACATAGGCTCTGTTTTCAGGACTGCCGATGGTTTTCGTGTTGAAAAGATTCATTTGTGCGGAATAACCGCATGCCCTCCTCATCGCGAAATACACAAAACAGCCCTCGGGGCCACCGAATCGGTAAACTGGGAATACTTTAAAGACACCCTTGATTCCATAGAGGAACTTAAATCACGGAACTACAAAATATTATCCCTCGAACAGACCTTGAACAGTATTCCCTTGAATGAGTTTATTCCGCAAGCAAATCAAGAATATGCCCTTGTGTTGGGCAATGAAGTCAAGGGTGTTGGTGATTCCGTTATCGGGAAATCGGATGAATGCCTGGAGATTTTACAGCTCGGCACCAAGCATTCGTTTAACGTAAGCATTAGCGCCGGAATAGCAATATACGATATAGCCCTGAAACTCAATTATTTAAAATTAATGTAACCTTAATTTAATTTCTCCGTAAAAAAGAAATAAAAAAATTGTGATGCTATTCAATAAATTCTAATTTTGCAATACCAAAACCATAATTTATTTCAAATTTTTAATATATTTGTAAATAATAATTTTATTTGATATTAAATTTAAAATCATGAAAAAAGTTTATTCTATTTTAACAAGCGTATTAATCCTGAGTATGTTAATCATGCCAATGTCTTTTTACGGGCAGGATGACGGGAGTAAGGACGCAGAAAAAGAAAACAAAAGTTCGAGTTTCAGCCCTTACATCTTCGTTCAAGGACAAGTTGGCCCCAGTTGGTTTTATGGCGACCTGGCACGATATCAGTTCGCGCCCGACCTGCAAAACACGGCGGTAAGCGGCGGTTTTGGCGGCGGATATCAGTTTCTGCCCTGGCTGAACGCCCAGGTTAATCTGATAAGAGGCTTTAATAAAGCACATAAGCCGGTTATTATTCCTAAAAACGGTATTGGAGTCGGTGCAGGAATCCCTCAGGACCTTAAGATGGACATGGATTACTGGAGTGCGGATATCCAGTTGGGAATAAACGTTTCCAACCTTGTTGCCGGATACAAAGACAGGCTTGTTACCTTCGGCCTTCATACAGGTGTGGGACAAACACAGTTCAACTCAAGGACTTATAATGGAATTACAGGTGCGTTTGTTGCCGGAAGAGGTAAATACGGTACGGCTACTTCCAAAGGTAATGGCCTTGGAGACCGTAAGATTTCGTTGACCGTTCCTGTTGGCGCCGATCTTAATTTCGCTGTCGCCGAAAAATGGGATGTATATGGAACCTATACCTACAATCTGATGACGACCGACTGGGCCGATAATGTTATTCATGGTGAGTTGGCCGTTAAAAACGATGCCTATACTCAGTTTAATATCGGCATCCGCTATAAATTCATCAGCAAAAGCCCGGCAAAAATGGCCAATAACTTCGACAAAGTTGAGCTGATGGCAACTCCTAATCCACTTGAGGAGAGAGGGGATATGGTCGCTGTTACAATAAAAGGGACCTTCCCCCCCAAATATTTTATCGAAAACGGCGTAATGTGCTTTACCCCTGTCTTAAAATATGAAGGTGGCGAAACTGCTTTCCCCCCGATGAAATTCAAAGGTGAGGATGTCGAAGGCGATGGTACTTTGATTAGTTATAAAAACGGTGGTTCATTTGTATATACCGGAGAAGTTCCTTATAAGGAAGGCATGGAAGTCTCTGAACTTTATGTAGCCCCCGTGGTTTATAACGATAACGGCGAAACTTATGAGGATTGCGACGACGCCCTGGCAAACGGCCCAAAAGCCGTTAAGGCAGAGCCGAGGAAAATTGCTGATGGCGTCATCCACTTCTCGAAATTCGTTCGTCATAACGAAGCAGAGATATTGGCTCCTCACGGATACGAATTGGAAACCATCATTACCCAACAGGCCAACATTTATTTCCAGGTAAACCTTGCCAACCTCAACAAACGCCTTCCTTTGAACAAGAACGAAGACAATAAAGCACGTCTTGGTAATTCAACTTCAGATATCGATAAAGGATGGGCTGTCAAAAATATTGCTATCGACGGCTGGGCATCTCCTGAAGGGGAAGAAACTTTCAACGAAGGCCTTTCGATGAGCCGCGCCGAAACTGCCCAGAAATTCATGAAGAAGAAAATCGGCGATGCTGCCGACAACATGACTTTCGTGCTTAACGGCAACGGCCCTGACTGGAACGGCTTCATGAGCGCAGTGGAAAATTCGGGAATTGCCGATAAAAACGCGATCATCAATGTCGTAAACTCTGCCGACGCAAGTAAGAAAGAAGAGGAAATCCGTAATATGATACTTATCTATCCTGAGCTGGAACGCGATATCCTTCCTCCGCTTCGCCGTGCCGATATCAAAGTCAATACCTTCGAGCCAAAGAAACCGAAAGCGCAAATTGCCGAGTTCGCCACTTCGGACCCATCGCAGCTTTCAGTTAACGAAATGTTATATGCGGCAACACTGACCGACGACTTGAACACTAAGAAGCAGGTTTATGCCAACGCCATGGAACAGTTCCCGAAATGCTGGAGGGCAGTAAACAATGCTGCATCAGTTGAAATTGAATTAGGGAATATTGACGCTGCCAAAGAACTCTTGATGAAGGCAGTTGAGATGAACGAGAACAGCTCGGAAGTCCGTAACAATATGGGAATAGTGAAACTTTATGAAGGCGATTATGCCCATGCCGAGAAATGCTTCACAAAAGCACAGGATCTTGGTGCCGACGTTACTTATAATATGGGAGTTACTAAACTATATCAAGGTGATTATGCCAAAGCCGAAGGCCTTCTTGCAAATGCAGGATGCGATTTCAATCGCGGATTGGCCCAGTTGTTGAACAGCAACTATAGCGGAGCGCAAAAAACTTTTGCCTGTGTTGAGAATCAGGATGCTGAAACCCTGTATATCCAGGCTGTTGCTGCCTCCATGAATAACGATAAGGATAATATGCTCAAGTATCTTGGCGAGGCAATTAAAGCAGATGGCTCTTATAAAGCCGGTGCAGCAAACGATATGGCATTTTTCAAATATCGCAGCGATGCAAATTTCCAAGCACTTGTTAAATAGAAAATAGAATAAACTAAATATTAAAAACTCCGGTGGGCTATGGCTTACCGGAGTTTTTTTGTTTTGAAAAGGGACAAGGAACTCGTCTGTCGGCTTTAGTGATTATCGTTATTAATAAACCACATTGTACAATTAAATCTATATCCCATTGTATCATTAAACCATTAACCTATTGAACTATTGCACCCTTAAAACATCACCCTATGAATACCAACATCATATTCATTGTTGA
>JAADIS010000016.1 GCA_013151215.1 Chlorobiota bacterium
TTGAAACCACAAATGGTTGTTGGGACACTACTTTTGCCGTTGTTGCCTTAACCGAATATGTTCAGCTGTTTATCCCGACGGCATTTACTCCTAACGGCGATGGCGTTAACGATACTTTCGAGATAAAAGGGACTCCCATGGCCGATTATAATATGTATATCTATAATCGCTGGGGACAACAAGTATGGAGCACTCATAATTTCGAGGATCAGTGGAACGGCGAGGATCAGTACGGAAACCCTGTCGAGCCGGGCGCTTATATATATAAGATTCAAGGAACTGATTATCAGAAAACCCCGGTGCTTTACGATGGAACCGTGAATGTTGTGAGGTGATGGGTTTTGACGCCTGCCAGCCGGAGCATTGAAGAGTGAGGGGGCATAGGCGGCAGTCTTTGCCCGGGCAGGCCCCGGCCTTGTTCATAATAGCTTTCCTTTTTCAGCCTAAGCGCTCCTGCAATCTTGCATTCCGATACGGATATAACCACTTAGCCACTTGGCTCTTCAACATTGTTGCGAGGCGTGAGAGTTGGCGCAATATGAAAAGAAAATGTTTTTCCGGGATTCCATTCTGTTATCTTATGTAAATCACAATTTTGTCTTTTTTTTAAAATTAACGAAACTTTTTGTTTACTTTTGTGTAACAACAAAGCAAAAGGCATTCTGATGAAAAAAAATGAGCTAATGGATTATCAGACATCTGAACAAGTTAATTCTTTAGTAAAAAAAATTGAAACACTGGAAAAAGAGAATCTTGTGCTCAAGGAAGAGTTGATGCTTAAAGATGAGTTTAAGGGTTATGTCTCGGTTTTGGACAATATCCCGCTCGCATTGATCAACCTTGATATTAACGGCAACTTCATTTTCGGCAACGATTTCTTCTTCAGCCTTTTCGGCCTTGATTATAGCTTTATCGACAATAACACCAATATTTCAAGTTTTAGCCCTTTGTGGGGAACCGAACTAATCGAAAGAATCAACACCCTCCTTAAAAAGCATGAGACATTTAACATAGAAACACGTTTAAAGCAAGATCATCAGAAAAGAATTTATAAGGCCCGCGGGCTAGCTATTAGGAACGAGCAAGACCAAATATCTTCGTATTTAATAATTATCGGCGATATAACACAGCGCAAAAAGGCAGAAAACCAGCTTATTGGCGCAAAAGACAGGGCCGAGGAATCAGATAGGTTGAAAACGGCCTTTATTTCAAATATATCACATGAGATCAGGACACCCATTAACCACATAATGGGCTTCTTGGAACTGCTCTCGATTGACGATATCGATAACGAGACCAGAAATGAGTATAGGAACATAATATACAACAGCAGCCAATCGCTGCTAAACAGCATAGAGAACATTATTGACATTGCAAAGATAAAATCAGGGCAGATAAAACTAAAGACCAATAAGGTCAGTGTCAACGAACTGATAGATTCGGTGGTCAAGCTATCGGAAGAAATAGTAATTAAAAACAACAAACAGGCACTTGAGGTTAGAACAAGCATTCCCGACGATTCTGATGATTACTATATTAACATAGATGATTTCCGCTTGAAGCAAATACTAAAGAACCTGGTCGAGAACGCCATTAAATTCACTAACGAAGGTTATGTCGAATTTGGGTATAAGCGATCGAAGAACGGGTATTTATATTTTTATGTCAGGGATACCGGAATAGGTATAAGCAAGGAGAATTTCGAACATGTCTTTGATAATTTCAGGCAGATCGATTATAGGAACACACGTGAAGTTGAAGGCTCCGGGCTAGGGCTTTCAATATCAAAAGGACTTGCCGAACTTTTGGATGCGAGGCTCGAACTGCGTTCAGTTGTGGGCAAAGGGAGTGTTTTTTCGCTTTATTTCCCAAAAATCAAATGCGACCTCAAATCGAAGAACAATGGAATTCAGAAAGAAATCTTCGATGCCGGATTTTAGGCCTCGAAACTGTTTTAGCCAAACCCTCCTTTCAAGGGCCTGTTATCAAAAACCGAATTAATTGGCACTTGATGCTTATTTGTGCAACCATACATAATACCTTTATGTCATCACTTAAAGTCTTTAAATAATTTTATTTAACTTGCGGCCTTAAAAATACAGGGATATTTTTTCTGGCATTCGGCTGCATGAAAATTGATAAGGCTTTTATAAATAAACTTCAGAAACGGGATAAGAAGACTCAACAATCGTTTTATGATACCGTTTCGGCAAAGATGTATGGCGTATGTCTCAGGTTCGCTAATTCCGGCGATGATGCCAACGACATACTCCAAGAGGGGTTTATAAGAGTTTTTAGACATATTGATGCCTATAGGGGCGACGGAAGCTTTGAAGGTTGGGTTAGGCGCACGATTGTCAACACCGCTATAAACTATTATAAAAAAGAAAAAAAACGCGGCTATAAAGTTGACCTTGAATACGTCAAGAAAGATTATGTTACAAGTGAATCCGCAATCGAAAAGTTGTCGTTTAACGAGCTGCTGGATATTATAAGGGAATTGCCCAATGGATATAGAACCGTTTTTAACCTTAACGTAATTGACGGATATACACATAAAGAAATCGGTGAGATGCTCGGTATTTCTGAAAACACTTCAAAATCGCAGCTTTCACGAGCCAGGCTGGCAATACAAAAAAGATTATCGGAAATAAAAGAAAAAGAAAATCTTGACTAATAACGATAAACATATAAATGATATTTTAAGGAGTAAATTTCAAGATTTTGAAGTTGCGCCCCCACCTGAAGTATGGGAAAATATTGAGAAAGAACTGGATAAGCCTTCTTTCTTTTCCTCCAAATCAGGTTATGTCACTATTATTGCCCTGTTGATTTTAATAGTGCCGCTTTCCTATTTCGGCACGGATAATACATCGAAGCACAGATATCTTAACGCTCAAGTGGCTCAGCTTGAGGTTCCCCGGAATACCAGTGGGGTATCCGCGGCTGACGAAAAAGGAGAATCAATAGAAGAAGCTGTTAGGTCGGCAAATAGCTCAAAAAACATTGATCAGGTGCTTGAAGTTACCGAAACTTCTAAATCAACGGGAAATCCGATGGCCGATGAAATCGCCAAACCCGTTGATTCAGAGGAGCCTAACGGACAAACTGGGATTGTTGAAAATAAGGTGAATGCAACCAACAACAATTTTATTGAACTGAGGCAGGGCTTTGATATAAGTAAATCGACGCAATTGATTCCGTTGCGGCCCCTGTCGCTTTCAAATACCGGAATTGATTTAAGCGATCTGCCCTTGGCCTTCGACGACGAAATACTTAAAACCCTTAGCGAATCGCAAAAGAAAAAAACTTTCTGGGAGTACTCGATCCTTTTAAGCCCTGAGTTTAGCTTAAACGACATGGACTCGGTGAGGGTCTTGAACTCCATATCGGCAGGCCTGGAGCCGACAAAATACTTAAATAAGCACTGGTTTGTCCGCAGCGGGATAAACATTTCGTTTACAGGCGACAAAGGATTCGCCAAGCTTGATTATATAAGCAACGACTTAATGGGGACCTACGATGATGTTTATGACGTAACATTTGATACTGCCGGTGGCGTAGTAACTCCTGTTTATCATACAAAAACCGTTGAGGTCTGGGATTCCGTTCGGCATATTAAGGTTTCGGAAGTTACCAACAGATATTTATATGCTCAGGTTCCTGTGCTTTTGGGATTTAAAAGCGCAGTCGGGAATTTTAACATATATCTATTCGCAGGGCCGGCAGTTGGTTTTCAGCTAGCAAAATGGATCGATACACCATTGTCGAATTCCGAAGGTTTGGAAATCATCAATTTGGACAACAAGCTTCCTCTACGTTCAAACGTAAATTTCCAGTTGTGGATAGGTGGCGGTCTTGAATACAGCTTAAACAAAAGATATTCGCTGGTTATGGAACCTACCTTCAAGCATTATTTTAAATCCTTATACAGCGATCCCGAGTACAAAATCAACACTTCGGGCTTTGCACTTAGATTTGGTGTCAATATTAAAATTGGTAAATAAATGGTCAAATATCATCATATAAAACGAGTACTTTTAAGCAATATGATACTTGCGGCCTCATTTGTGTTTTTTGCGACATATACGATGGCAGGGGACTATAACAGAAGTATAATTGTTTCCGGGCAAGTTATAAATTACGAATATGGAAACCCTGTTGAAGGTCATTCCGTAATTATCGAAAGCATTAAAGACGTGTCGGACAGGGAATATTATAAGGAGCTGATTACCGATGACGAAGGATATTACAGGGACACTATCTATACTAACCTCAACAAGGGTTCTTTCAAGATCTCCACTTTGGATTATAAGGGGCAGCTCATCGACACCACTGTGCATTATAGGTTTTTGAACTATGCCGCATTCAATTTTATTATAGCGAACTTTAGTATTTACATGCCGTTCCATACCCAGGTCTTACAGGCGAAATTCCGATATTATCAAAGAAACAACGATAATAGGTTTAAATTTAGTTTTAGGGATCTTACTGATTCCGAAGATATTGTTAGTTGGTTTTGGGATTTTGGCGACGGGGATACTTCCGCTTTGCAAAATCCTGATCATATTTATATGAGACCGGGGGTTTATAAGGTAAAATTTAAGGTTACGGCCGGGGAGGGGGCAAAAACCGAGAGCAATACCATCTCATCCTTGATCTATATTTCCGACAGGTCCTATTTCCACATGGGCGGCCATACTTTTGCGGGTTACTTCCCCATCGATAAAGGACTGGCATATTTGTATATAATCGATAGCAACTTGAGCTATATCCCTGTCGATACGGTTAAGTTCGACACCTTGGGGTTTTATATCTTCTATCAAATCCCTGCCGGGAAGTATTTGGTAAAAACACAAGCCGACGAGGAATCTGAGTTTTATGGGGATTTTATCCCGACTTATTATGGCGACAATATGTTCTGGGAAGATGCCGCTGTTGTCGAATTGAACAATACCGGCTGGGAATACGACATCCACTTGATACAGGGAGTCGAAATGACGAATGGCAATTGCAGCCTTGACGGGAATGTTGTTTATTCGGACCCGGAATCCGTCTTGGGGAATATTCCTGCCGAGCTGGTTGACCTTTACTTGGTTGACGGCAACAATACCGTTTTCTTAAGTCATTATTCTGATGAAAAAGGCTATTTCGACTTCAGTAACCTCCCCACAGGAAAATATTGGATCTATCCGGAGCTTACCGGCATTGAAACCAAAAAGATGCATTTTGAGCTTACCGACGAAAAACCCTCCGTTACCGACATACAGATTATAATAGGCCCCAGCGGCCCCGACTTTATCTTCGAATATGCGACAAAAGAGTCCATCATTAACAATTTGTACCCCAATCCGGCCACTAATATTGTAAATGTTTCCTTCAACAACAATGATAATTCCGGTTTAAATATTGAATTGATTGATTTAAGCGGAAAAGTAGTTTTTTCCGAAAAAGTAAATGTTTCTGCTTACGACAAAAATACCAATATTAATGTTTCTGATTTTAAATCAGGACTTTATATTCTTAAGATATCGAACAATAAATCATTCGACAGCCGGATGCTGGTTGTTGATTAAAGATATAACAAATTAAAAAAGCCATGCCTTGTGAACGGGCGTGGCTTTTTTATGTGCAAGATTGTATCTATTCGCCAGTTATGGCTACAATGCCCGGCAATTTCTTGCCTTCAATATATTCAAGCATTGCTCCTCCTCCGGTTGAAACATAGCTGACTTCGTCTTTCAACTTATATTTATTGATGGCAGCAACCGAATCGCCGCCGCCTATAAGTGTGTAGGCGCCGTTTTTTGTCGCATCGGCCAATGCGTTGGCAACTTCAAAGGTGCCATGTTCGAAATTGCTCATCTCAAAAACGCCCATGGGGCCGTTCCATAAAATAGTAGCCGAACCACCGATAACTTCCTTATAGGCCTCGCCCGTCTCGGGGCCTATGTCCAAACCCATCCATCCATCTGGTATTTCATTCGAGTTACAATATTTAGTGTTGGCATTATTATCAAAACTATCAGCTATAACCGCATCGGTAGGCAAATAAAAATTAACATTTAATTCCTCAGCCTTGGCCATTGCATCCTTTGCGGTCTCTACTAAATCGTCCTCTACCAATGAGTTACCGATTTTACCCCCAAGTGCTTTGATAAATGTAAACATCATTCCACCACCGATAACTATATTATCAACTTTATCGAGCAAATGGTTGATGATTTCTATTTTTCCAGACACCTTGGCCCCTCCCAAGATAGCAGTAATAGGTTTTTCGCCTTCCTTGACAACCTTGTCGATACTCTTAATTTCGTTACCCATGATATAACCGAATAGTTTCTCCTCAGGAAAGAAATTAGCGATGACGGCTGTTGAGGCGTGTGCCCTGTGGGCAGTCCCGAAGGCGTCGTTTA